>JBBJOU010000314.1:0-3388 GCA_037724305.1 Acidimicrobiales bacterium | reverse complement strand
CGACGTGCCCGGTGTGCCGGCGGCCGGGGCCGGCGCCGTGCCCGCCGTGCGCCGTCGCGCTGCCGCGCGCCCCGGCGTTGCCGCCGCCGGACGGCGTCGACGCCTGC
Organism: Acidimicrobiales bacterium; assembly: GCA_037724305.1. GTDB lineage: Bacteria > Actinomycetota > Acidimicrobiia > Acidimicrobiales > JACDCH01 > JBBJOU01. Next base: position 3,281 of record JBBJOU010000314.1, on the reverse strand, counting down.
CATTCCCTGCTGGCCTACGACGGCGACGCCCGCGCCGTCGTGACCGGGCTGAAGTACCGAGGCGCCCGCTCGGCCCTGGACTGGGTGGCCGACGGGCTCGCCGCCCTCGTGGCGGCGCCTCCGCCCGCGGCCGTGTGCTGGGTGCCGGTGCTGCCGGCGCACCGGGTCGAGCGGGGTGTGGACGCCGGAGAGATGGTGGCGCGAGCCCTTGCCCGCCGCCTGCGCCGACCGGCCGTCGCCCTCCTGCGGCGGCGCCCGGGCCCGGCCCAGGCCGGGCGCAGCGCCGCCGATCGCAACGCCGGTCCCCGCCTGGTCGTCGGGCCGATGGTGCCGGCGTCGGTGCTGGTGGTCGACGACGTCATCACTACCGGGGCGTCGCTGGCCGCTGCCGCCCGGGTGCTGCGGGGCGCCGGCGCGACACGAGTGGTCGGCGCCGCGGTGGCCCGCACCCCGCCACCGGTCGACCGCGCCCGGTGAGGCCCGCCGGACGGCGCCCCCGGCGAGGACCGTCGCCCGGCCACTAGCTTCAGGCCCCCGGGGCGGGGCTCCGGGCCGAGCCGGAAGGGGTCCCTGCGTGGACATCACCGTCAGCGCCCGCCACACCGAGGTCTCCGAGGCGCTCCACCAAGCCACGGTCGACAAGATCGGCCGGTTGGTGCGCTTCCTCGAGGGCATGGACCGCGCCGAGGTCCACTACGCCGAGGAACGCAACCCCCGCATCCTCGACCGGGAGGTGTGCGAGGTCACCATCGAGGGCCACGGCCACCACGTGCGCTGCAAGGTCGCCGCCCCCGACGGCTTCGTGGCCCTCGACCGGGCGGTCGCCAAGCTCGAGCAGCAGCTCCACAAGCTCAAGACCAAGCTCCAGCGGCGGGCCCACGGCGCGCCCAAGGCCGCCGCCCGTGCCGCCGTCGATGCGGTGACCCCGGCCGTCGACGCCGACGGTGCCGTCGCCGCCTCCGACGAACCCACCGGCCTGCGCATCGTCCGCACCAAGAGCCACGCCCTCAAGCCGGTGACCCCCGACGAGGCGGCGCAGCAGATGGACCTCCTCGGCCACGGCTTCTACTTCTTCACCAACGCCGACACCGGGCGGTCGGCGGTCGTCTACTGGCGCGACGACGGCGACGTCGGCCTGATCGACGAGGCCGGCTGAGCCGCCCTCCGGGGCGGTGGCGGCGCCCCGGGCCGGCGCTCCGGTCGCCGGCGCATCGAGTAGCGCGCACTAGTGTCGGGAGCGAGCGAAGTGCGCGAAGAGGAGGAGCATGGCCGACGGACCGAGGGCCGACGGACCGAGGGCGGGCGCCGATGGCGGCGATGACGCCATCCGGGTGCTCATCTGCGACGACCACGCCCTGTTCCGTCGGGGCCTGATGATGGTGCTCGAATCGGAGCCCGACATCCTGATCGTGGCCGAGGCCGAGGACGGCGACGACGCCGTGACCAAGGCCGCCGAGGTGGCGCCCGACGTCGTGCTCATGGACGTCCGGATGCCCAAGCGCAACGGCATCGAGGCGACGCGGGCGATCGCCGAGGTGGTGCCCACCGCCAAGATCCTCATGCTCACCGTCTCCGACGAGGAGGACGACCTCTACGAGGCGATCAAGGCCGGCGCCACCGGCTACCTGCTCAAGGAGATCTCCATCGAGGAGGTCGCCAACGCGGTGCGAGCCGTCATGACCGGCCAGAGCCTGATCTCGCCGTCGATGGCGTCGAAGCTGCTCACCGAGTTCGCCAGCCTCTCCCGCCAGGCCCAGCAGAAGCCCATCGCCCCCCGCCTCACCGACCGCGAGCTCGAGGTCCTCAAGCTGGTGGCCCAGGGCCTGTCCAACAAGGACCTGGCGGAGCTGCTCTTCATCAGCGAGAACACGGTGAAGAACCACGTCCGCAACATCCTCGAGAAGCTCCACCTCCATAGCCGCATGGAAGCAGTCGTCTACGCCATGCGCGAGAAGATCCTCGACATCGGCTGACAGGCTGCGCCCGAGAGGGCGAGGTCGGTTGGGCCGTCGTTCACGTTGTTCCGACCGACGAAGCCTCGCAGGCTCGGCCGTCGTTCGGAGTGAGCGGGCCGTCGAGCCGGGCGGCGATAGGGTGTTCCGGGTCTATGGGCGTACTCGATCGCATCCTCCGCAGTGGTGAGGGCAAGAAGCTGAAGGCGTTGGTGGGCCTCGTCCCCGACGTCAACGCCCTCGAAGCCGACCTCAAGAAGCTCGACGACGACGCCCTGCAGGCCAAGACGGGCGAGTTCCGCACCCGCCTCGACAACGGCGAGGATCTCGACGACCTGCTGTTCGACGCCTTCGCCGTCTGCCGGGAGGCCGCCAACCGCGTCATCGGCCAGCGCCACTTCGACGTGCAGATCATGGGTGGCGCCGCCCTGCACTTCGGCTGGATCGCCGAGATGAAGACGGGCGAGGGCAAGACCCTCGTCTCCACCCTGCCGGCCTACCTCAACGCCCTGGCCGGCAAGGGCATGCACATCATCACCGTCAACGAGTACCTGGCCAGCTTCCACGCCGAGTGGATGGGTCGCATCCACCGCTTTCTCGGTCTCGACGTCGGCCTGGTCATCCCCAGCCGCAACACCTCACCGGAGGAGAAGCGGGCGCAGTACGCCGCCGCCATCACCTACGGCACCAACAACGAGTTCGGCTTCGACTACCTGCGCGACAACATGGTCACGTCGAAGGCCCGCAAGACCCAGCGGGGCCAGGTCTACGCCATCGTCGACGAGGTCGACTCCATCCTCATCGACGAGGCCCGCACCCCGCTCATCATCTCCGGCCGGGTGGCCGACGCCGCCAAGCTCTACTACAAGTTCGCCAGCGTGGTCCGGGGCCTGCAGCGCGACGTCGACTACGAGGTCGACGAGGAGAAGCGGGTCGTCTTTCCCCTCGAGGCCGGCATCGAGAAGGTCGAGCGGGCCCTCGACATCGACAACCTCTACGACGGCGTCGCCCAGAACCTCGTGCACCAGCTCCAGGCCGCCCTGAAGGCCAAGGAGCTCTACAAGCGCGACAAGGACTACATCATCAACGGCGGCGAGGTGAAGATCGTCGACGAGTTCACCGGTCGCATCCTCGAGGGCCGGCGCTGGTCCGAGGGCCTGCACCAAGCCGTCGAGGCCAAGGAGGGGGTGAAGATCAAGGAGGAGAACCAGACGCTCGCCACCGTCACCCTCCAGAACTACTTCCGCCTCTACGACAAGCTCGCCGGCATGACGGGCACGGCCACCACCGAGGCGGCCGAGTTCGTCACCACCTACGGCCTGCAGGCCG
>JBBJOU010000313.1:0-3391 GCA_037724305.1 Acidimicrobiales bacterium | reverse complement strand
AGGCGCTTCAGGTAGAGCTCGGGGGCGATGCGCAGGTAGAGCTCGGTGTCGAGGGCGTTGTGGTGGGTGGTGAACGCCTTGGCGGCGGCGCCACCGGGGACGGGGTGGAACACCGGCGTCTCCACCTCCATGAACCCACGGTCTTCGAGGAACCGGCGGGTGAGGCTGAAGATGCGGCTCCGGGCCCGGAAGGCGGCGCGGGCCTCGTCGGTGACCCACAGGTCGACGTAGCGCTGGCGGTAGCGGGTGTCGACGTCGGCGAGGCCGTGCCACTTGTCGGGGAACGGCCGGCGGGCCTCGGCCAGCAGGTCCCAGCCGTCGACGCGCACCGACAGCTCGCCCCGTCGGGTGGTCATGACCTCGCCCCGCACGCCGATCCAGTCGCCCAGGTGCAGCTCGCAGAACGCCTCGAAGTCGGGGGTGGTGGCGGCGGGGGCGAACAGCTGGATGCGGCCGGTGGCGTCCTGCAGGGTGCCGAAGGCGAGCTTGCCCTGCACCCGCTTCAGCAGCAGGCGCCCGGCGACGGCGGCCTCCTCGCCGGTCTCGGAGCCGGGCTCGAGATCGCCATGGCGACCCTGGAGCCCGGCGGCGGTGGCGGACGGCTCCCACCGGTACGGGATGGGCCTCATCGGTTGCGGTCGAAGACGAGGCGGAGGCCGTGCAGGGTGAGCCACGGCTCGTGCTCGGTGATGGTGCGGGAGTACGGGGCGATGACGGCGGCGAGGCCGCCCGTGGCCACCACCGTCGACGGGCCGATCTCCTCGACCATCCGGTCGGCGATCCCGTCGACCTGAGCGGCGAACCCGTAGAGCGCGCCCGACTGGATCGACTCGATGGTGTTCTTGCCGATCACGCTGCGGGGCTCGACCAGCTCGACCTTGCGCAGCGCGGCAGCGTGGGAGAAGAGCGCCTCGAGGCTGATGTCGACGCCGGGGAGGATGGCCCCGCCGAGGTACTCGCCACTCGGGGAGATCGCCTCGAGGGTGGTGGCGGTCCCGAAGTCGACGACGACCGTCGGGCCGCCGTAGAGGTCGTAGGCCGCCAGCGCGTCGGCGACGCGATCGCCACCGACCTCCTTCGGGTTCTCGTAGAGGATGGGCATGCCCGTCTTCACGCCGGGCTCGATGACCAGCGCCTCGAGGCCGAAGTAGCGCCGGCTCATCTCGCGGATGCCGGAGGTGATCGACGGCACCGACGAGCACAGGGCCAGGCCGTCGACGTCCTCGTCGAAGCTGAACCCGTGGAAGCCGAGGAACTCCTGCACCAGCAGCGCCAGCTCATCGCTGGTCCGGCTGGCGATGGTCGAGATCCGCCAGTGGTCGAGCAGCTCGCGCTCGGCGCCCGTGCCGGCCCGGTGGGCGCCGTCGTGGCTGTCGTCGCGCCCGAACAGCCCGATCACCGTCTGGGTGTTGCCGACGTCGATGGCGAGCAGCACGGTTCGCGACGCTAGGGGACCGGGGCCAGGCGACCGAACGTCGGCGGCCCCCGAGGGCCGTCGCGCCGCCCGGCGGGATCGGTCAGGGAGTGGCGGGGTCGAACGCCGCCGCCGGCGACCGCTACCCGGCGGCGCAGATGGTCCACCTCGACAGCGAGCGCTGACGATCGGTGCCGGGTTCAGATGTCGAGACCGAGGTCGAGGGCAGGGGCCGACATGGTGAGCTGGCCCGACGACAGCAGGTCGACGCCGGTGGCGGCGTAGGCGGCGACGGTGTCGAGGGTGATGCCGCCGCTGCACTCGAGGAGGGGGCGCCGGCCTCCGTGGGCGCCAGCCCACGCCTCGGCGGTGCGGACCGCCTCGGCGGCCTCGGCCGGGCTGTGGTTGTCGAGCAGCACGGCGTCGGCACCCGCGTCGAGGGCCTGGGCGAGCTCGTCGGGGGTGCCCACCTCGACGTGGACGAGGCGTCCGGGCCAGCGGTCGCGGGCGGCGCCCACGGCGGCCTCGATGCCGAGCACGCTGAGGTGGTTGTCCTTGAACAACACCCAGTCGGACAGGTTGCCGCGATGGTTGACCGCCCCGCCGGCGCGCACCGCCGCCTTCTCCAGGCTCCGGAGCCCAGGCAGGGTCTTGCGGGTGTCCCACACCCGAGCCGGCCCGCCGCCGGCGGCGGCGTCGACGAAGCGCCGGGTGAGCGTCGCCACCCCCGAGAGGTGGCACAGCAGGTTCAGGGCGGTGCGCTCGGCGGTGAGGATCGGGGCCAGCGGCCCCTCGACGGTGCCCACCACCTCCCCGGCGGTGATGCGGTCGCCGTCGCCCGCCGTCCAGACCACCCGCACCGCGGGATCGACCTGGGCGAAGGCCTCGGTGGCGCCGTCGGTGCCGGCCAGCACCCCGTCAGCCCGGGTGGCGAAGACGGCGGTGGCGGTGACCCCGACCGGCAGCAACGCCGAGGTCAGGTCCCCCAGCGGCGTGAGGTCCTCCGCCAGCGCCCGCGCCACCACCGCCCGCACCTCGTGCACCGGCGGCCGCACCGCAGGATCGCTCATCGGCGAAGCCGCATCAACCGAGGCCGCGGGAGTCCTGTTTGAGGGCGGTGTCGACGCTGAGGGCGGAGGCGACGACGAGGCTGCGGAGGGGCTCCTCGAGCGGACGGTGGATCTGCACGACGTAGTTGTCGGCGGTGGTGAACATGGTGCGGGCGATGCCCTCGAAGGTCTTGGTGATGCGGGCGATCTCGTTGCCGTCGTGGTCACGGATCGCGAAGTTCCAGGCCCGCCAGTTCTCGCCGTTGATCGAGCCGTAGCGCTGGTCGCCGACCATGATCCCGAAGTGGATCTTGCCGACCATGTTCTCCTGGACGATGCCGCCCACCTCGCGGCCCTGGCCGTCGAGGATCTGCACCTTCGACTTGAACACCTTCGCCGGCCGGGTGAGCTGCAGGGCCACGTTGCCGGCCATGTCGACGACCTGGAGCTTGTGGGTCATGAACTGGTCGACGCTGGTCAGGACGCGGAGCACCTTCTTCGCCGTCGACTGCCCCACCTGGCGGACGGCGCCGAGCTGGTTGCCGTTGCGGTCGTAGACGGCGTACTCGTTGTTGACCTCGATGAGCTTGGCCTTCTGGCTGACCACGAGCACGGGCTCGGTGAACAGCGTCCCCCCACCCTGCCAGGCGGCCTCGCCGGCCGCCTTGGCCCTGCCGACGTTCTTCTGGACCTTGGCGGCGCCGTAGCCGACGGCGGGCACCACCGTCCCCGTCGGCGGGTCGCTCGCCTGGCGCCCGTGCGAGGTCACCGCGTCGGTCCACTGGCCGCCGTCGTACCAGCGGAACTCGTGGCGGCCGTAGGGGTCGGGGTACCACCCCGGTGCGGTGGTGCCGGACTGGGTCATGACCGCGGACAGTAGGCCATTCCTGCGGTCGGCCAACCGCGCGCCGTCCGTGCAACCGGGGCG
>JBBJOU010000312.1:0-3404 GCA_037724305.1 Acidimicrobiales bacterium | reverse complement strand
GCGGGAGGTAGACGGGGAGCTGCTCGGTGCGCGTCGGGTGGCCGCCCGTGGCGGAGGTCGGTGTGGCGATGACGGCCTCGAGGCGGCGGCGGAGCTCCTCGGCGGTTGGGATGCGATCGGCCGGGTCCTTGGCGAGCGCCGCCTCGACGACGGCGGCCAGGGGATCGTCGATGCCGGCGGCGCGCAGATCGGGCGCCGGCTGGGTGGCGATGCGGCCGACCACGGCCATGAGCGCCTCGCCGGGCTCGCCCTTGAAGGGCGGCGTCCCGGTCAGGCAGGCGTGCAGGGTGGCGCCCAGCGCGTAGACGTCGGAGGCCGGTGATGCCGGCTCGCCGCCCAGCACCTCGGGGGCCGCGTAGTGCACGGTGAGGGCCACCGACTGCCAGGCGGTGGTGGTGGCGTCGGCGAGCCGGGCGATGCCGAAGTCGGTGAGCTGGGGCTCGCCGTAGGGCGAGATGAGAACGTTGTCGGGCTTCACGTCGCGGTGGAGCACGCCGGCAGCGTGGGTGCTGGCCAGGGCGCCGGCCAGCTTGGCGCCCATGGCGGCGACCATGTCGGGGGCAAGGGGGCCGTCGCGGCGGAGCAGGTCCCCGAGCGAGCCGCCGGGCACGAACGGCATGACCAGGTAGGGGTGGCCCTCGGCGGTCACCCCACCGTCGTAGACGGCGACGATGTTGGGGTGGTTCGACAGGCGACCCATCGCCCCCACCTCGCGTTGGAACCGCTGCAGGGCGATGCCGTCGGCGTCGTGGGCGTCGAGGACCTTCACCGCCACTTCACGGTCGAGATGGGGCTGGCGCCCCCGGTACACCGTGCCGAACCCGCCCCGGCCGATGGCGAGAAGATCCGCCACCCCCTCGATCGTCGGGAGGGGCGCGTCGGAAACCGAGCCGGCGGGTCCGTCCATGATCGCCCCACTACCCGTTCGGGCAGCGGAGAACCCGGGCGGGTTCGGCTCAGCTCGCCATCGCGGCCGCCGCCGACCGCCGGCGGGTCCACCAGGCGAGGACCTGCCATCCCAGCTCGAGGGTGCCGACGGCGAGCGCCGCCACCCTGATGGCGGCGAAGGTGACCACCGGCTCGGCCACCTGCAGCTCGAAGAACTCACGGATGCCGGGCGTGGACAGGGCGACGACGAAGGTCAGTGCCATGGTGGCGAGCAGCGCCGCCTTCCACTCGTTCAGGGGGCGGGCCAGGATCAACAGGATCCACAACGTCACCAGGAACAGCACGATCACCGCGCTGGTGCGCTCCTCGATCAGCTCGACGTCGACCACCTGGCCGGCGAGGGCGTAGCCGCCGAAGGTCGCCGCCGCCGCGATGCTGCCGGCGGGGAGGGCGAAGCGGGCCACCCGGCGCACGAAGCCCGGGCGGCTGCGGGCGTCGTTGGGTGCGAGGGCGAGGAAGAAGGCGGGGATGCCGATGGTCAGGGTGGACACGATGGTGAGGTGGCGGGGGAAGAACGGGAACGGGAGCGTGGTGAAGCCGACCAGCACCGCCAGCAGGGCGGCGTAGACCGACTTGGTCACGAACAGGTTGGCCACCCGCTCGACGTTGCCGATCACCCGGCGGCCCTCGGCCACCACCGCCGGCAGCGATGCGAACGAGTCGTCGAGCAGGATCAGCTGTGCCACCCCTCGGGAGGCGCCGCTGCCCGACCCCATGGCGACGCCCATGTCGGCGTCCTTCAGGGCGAGGACGTCGTTGACGCCGTCTCCGGTCATGGCCACCACATGGCCCCGCCGCTGCAGGGCCCGGACCATGGCCCGCTTCTGTTGGGGCTGGACCCGGCCGAAGACCGCCTTGCGCTCGAGCACCTCGCCCAGCTCGTCGAGGTCGTCGGGCAGGGTGCGGGCGTCGACCGCCTCGATGTCGCCGGGCACGCCGACCTTGGCCGCCACTGCGCCGACGGTGACCGGGTGGTCGCCGGAGATGACCCGCACCGCCACCCCCTGGGCGGCGAAAAAGGCGATGGTGGCCGCCGCCTCCGGGCGAATCTGCTCCTCGAGGCCGACCAGGGCCACGGCGTCGGTGGCCGGCGCCCCTTCCCCTGCGCCGTGTCGTCCGGCGAGGGAGGCCTCGGTGTGGGCGAGGAGCAGGACCCGCATGCCGGTGCCGGCGAGGTCCTCCACCCGATGGCGCAGGGGATGCCCGTCGGCGAGCAGGACGTCAGGGGCCCCGAGCAGCCACGACCCGTGGCCGGTGAAGGTGGCGCCGCTCCACTTGCGGGCCGAGGAGAAGGGCACCGCCCGCTCGAGGGCCCACCCGGGGTCGTGGCCGACCTCGGCGATGGCCCGCAGGCTCGGGTTGGGGCGCTCCTCGGCGCCCACCAGGGCACCGAGGGCGTCGAGGACGAGGTCGTCGGCCGCCTCGCCGCCGGGGCGCTCGATGCCGCTCACGGCGAGGGTGCCCTCGGTGAGGGTGCCGGTCTTGTCGACGCAGACCACGTCGACCCGGGCGAGCACCTCGACACCGGCCAGCTCCTGCACGAGGGCCTGGCGCCGGCCCAGGCGGATCACGCCCACCGCGAAGGCGACGCTCGTGAGCAGCACCAGGCCCTCGGGCACGACCGCGCCCACACCGGCCACCGAGCTGCGGAGGGCGTCGGTCAGCGATTCGGAGCTGCGGAGCTGCGAGACGACGAGCAACACGCCCACCGGCAGCAGTGCCCACGTGCCTACCCGGAGGATGGTGTCGGTGCCCGCCCGCAGCTCGGAGTGCACCGTGGCGAACTGCTTGGCCTCGCGAGCGAGGCGGGCGGCGTAGGCGGCGTCGCCGACGGCGGTGGCCACGAACCGCGCCCGGCCTGCCACCACGAAGCTGCCCGACAGCACGGTGTCCGCCGGGATCTTGGCCAGGGCGTCGCTCTCGCCCGTGAGCAGCGACTCGTCGACCTCGAGGGCGGTGGCACTCACCACGGTGCCGTCGACGGGGACCTGGTCGCCGGTCTGCACATCGAGCACGTCGCCGACCACGACCGCCTCGGTGGCGACCTCGGTGACCCGCCCGTCGCGGACCACCCGCACGCGAGGCGCGCTCACCACCGCCAGGCGATCGAGGGTGGCCTTGGCCCGGAGCTCCTGCACGATGCCGACGAGGGCGTTGGCAACGAGCACGATGCCGAACAAGGCGTCGCGGTACTCGCCGGTGGCCAGCACGACGAGCAGCAGGGCGCCGAGGATGGCGTTGAAGCGGGTGAGGACGTTGGCCCGCACGATGTCGCCGACGGTGCGGCGCCCGTCGTCGGCGGTGACGTTGGCCAGCCCCCGCGCCGTCCGCTCGGCCACCTCGGCCCCCGACAGCCCGCGGTCGTTGCCAGGTGCCGCAACGGCAGTCGTCTGCTCCACCACCGGTTCCACCGCCACCGCCGAAGGATGGCACCTCAGGAGCCGCCGCGTGCCCCA
>JBBJOU010000311.1:0-3422 GCA_037724305.1 Acidimicrobiales bacterium | reverse complement strand
ACGGGCCGATAGCACCCGATGCTGGACGTTGGCGCCGAGGCGAACGCGGCACCGGACACCCGCCCGCCTGCGCCGCCCCCACGACCCCGGTCGAGATGGTCGACGGTCGCCAAGGTCCTGATCCTGGTGCTGGTCTACGCCGCATTGGCGGCGGCGGGCGACACGCGGGCCGCGTCGGGATCCGACGCCGGCGGCAAGGTGGCGACCGTACGGACGATGGCCGAGAACGGGGCGTTGGACCCGGACGTCGGGTACTGGGCGGAGCAGGCGGACCCTGACGGCGATCTCCATCCGTTGACGAAGACCGATCGCATCGGGGACCGCTGGGTCCAGGTGACGACACTGCCCATGGCGTTCCTGGCCGTGCCCCTCTGGCAGATCGGGGGGCCGGCGGCGCTGCTGGCGCTGCCCATGGCCGGTGCCGTGGCCGCGGCCCTCGGCGCCCGCGCCATCGCCCGCCGGCTGGGTGCCAGGACGGGATGGCCGGCCTTCTGGATGGTCGGCGCCGCGTCACCGATCGGCTTCTACGCGCTCGACTTCTGGGAGCACGCGCCGGCGGTCGGGCTCGCCCTGGTGGCGATCGCCCTCGTCATGGGCGATCAGCTCCGGCCCGGCCGGGCGGTGCTCGCCGGTCTGAGCGGTGGCCTGGCCGCCGCCCTTCGACCGGAGATCGCCATCTACCTGGTCGTGCTCGCGCTCGCATCGGTGCTCGTCGCCGATCGCCGGAGCGTCCTGCGCCGTCAGGTGCCCGGTGCGGTCGTCGTGGCCGTGGTCGCCGGCGCCACCCTCGGGGCCAACCAGGTGCTCGAGCGGATCGTCCTCGGAGGCGGTGTGCAGACGGCCCGAGTCGGCTCCCAGGTCGACCGGGCCGGTGGCGATCTCGTCGATCGGGCACGCGATGCCGTGGTCACCACGTTCGGGGTGCTGGCCAGCGCCCAGCCCACGGCGTTGGCGATCGGGGCACTCCTCGTGGCCGGTCTCGTCGCCGTGGCCTCCGGCGTCAGGAACGGCGATCGTCGCGGCACGGCGCTCGGGGGCGCGCTGGTGGGAATCGGGTACGCCATGAGGGCGGCGACCGGCCTGGGGTTCGTACCGGGCACCCTGCCGGCGGCGCCGATGGGCGTCGTGGCGTTGCACCGCCAACGTGACGGGCGGGCGAGGGTCCTGCTCATCGCGGCGACGGCGTCGCTTCCACTGGTGTGGCTGTTCCAGTGGACCGGAAGCCTGGTGCCGCAGTGGGGGGGCCGGTACACGCTGCTCACCGGCGCGCTCCTCGTGGTCCTGGCAACCGTCGAGCTCGAGCAGCGTGGGTGGCGGTCGGCCGGTGCGAGGGCGTTTGTCGGGCTCTCCGTCGCGGTGGCGGCCTTCGGCCTGCTCTGGCACATCCAGCGGACGAACGAGATCAGCGCGACCATCGAGGCCATCGAGTCGGCGCCCGCCGACGTCGTCATCGTCTCGACGTTGGACCACCTGGGACGTGAGGCGGGCGCCTGGTACGGCGACCACCGCTGGCTGACGGCGGCGACACCGACCGACCTCGAACTGGCGGCGACCGTCCTGGTGGATCTCGACGTCGATCGCTTCGACCTCGTGGTCGCTGAGGCCGGGGACGGCCCCTTCAACCCGCCACCAGGCATGGGGGGGTACGAGCTGGTGGGACGGCGGCCGGTCGGGGTCGGGTTCGCCTCTGGCTGGGCCGTCCTCACCTACCAAGCGCAACCCTGACGCCCGCCTCCCAGAGTCCGGTTCCGAACGCACGTTCCCGCGTCGGGAGCACCGGTTCCGATAGGCTCCGGCCTTCGTATGCCGCCGCCCCGCAGTGACCGCCTCGTCGTCCGTGGGGCTCGTGAACACAACCTGAAGAACGTCAGCATCGACCTGCCCCGGGACCGGCTGATCGTCTTCACCGGACTGTCGGGGTCGGGCAAGTCGTCGCTCGCCTTCGACACCATCTACGCCGAGGGCCAGCGCCGCTACGTCGAGTCGCTGTCGTCCTACGCCCGCCAGTTCCTGGGCCAGATGGACAAGCCCGACGTCGACTTCATCGAGGGGCTGTCGCCGGCCATCTCCATCGACCAGAAGTCGGCCAGCCGCAACCCCCGCTCCACCGTCGGCACCATCACCGAGGTCTACGACTACCTGCGCCTCCTGTGGGCGCGCATCGGCATCCCCCATTGCCCGGAGTGCGGGGCGCTGGTCCTGCGCCAGACCCCCCAGCAGATCGTCGACCGCATCCTGGAGCTGCCCGAAGGCACTCGCTTCCAGGTGCTCGCACCAGTGGTGCGGGGCCGCAAGGGCACCTACGAGACGCTCATGGCGGAACTCGCCGGCCAGGGGTACTCCCGGGCCCGCATCGACGGCGAGGTCCACGAGCTCACCGACACCCTCGACCTGGCCCGCTACGAGCAGCACACCATCGAGATCGTGGTCGACCGCCTGGTCCAGCGCGACGGCATCGAACGCCGGCTCACCGACTCCCTGGAGACGGCGCTGCGCCTGGCCGACGGCGTGGCCGAGGTCGAGATCGTGGCCAAGGAGGGCTCGTCGGTCGAGCCCGAACTGCTCACCTTCAGCCAGCACCTGGCGTGCCCCAACGGTCACGGCAGCTTCGAGGAACTGGCGCCGCGCAACTTCTCGTTCAACTCGCCCTACGGGGCCTGCGAGCGCTGCGACGGTCTCGGCACCCGCTACGAGGTCGACCCCGAGCTGGTCGTCCCCGACCCCGACCTGAGCCTGGCCGAGGGTGCCATCTCGCCGTGGGCGGGCGGGCGGAGCCAGTACTTCGCCCGCCTCATCGAGTCGGTGGCCGAGGAGCGCGACATCGCCCTGGACGTGCCGTGGGCGAAGCTGCCCAAGAAGGCGCGTGACGTGCTGTTGCGGGGCACGGGGACCACCAAGACGGTGGTGAAGTATCGCAACCGCTACGGCCGGGTGCGGACCTACAACGCCACCTACGAGGGGATCATCCCGTACCTCCAGCGTCGCCACACCGAGGCCGAGAGCGACGCCCAGCGGGAGCAGGTCGAGGGCTACATGCGCGAGGTGCCGTGCCCGGCGTGCGGCGGGGCCCGGCTCAAGCCACTGACGCTGGCCGTCACCATCGGCGGGTGCAGCATCGCCGAGGTGGGCGACCTGTCGATCGGCGAGGCGGCGGCCTTCCTCGAGAACGTCGAGCTCACTGAACGCGACCGCATGATCGCCGAGCGGGTGGTGCGAGAGATCAACGCCCGCATGGGCTTCCTGCTCGACGTCGGCCTCGACTACCTCACGCTCTCGCGCTCGGCGGGCACGCTGGCCGGGGGTGAAGCGCAGCGCATCCGCCTCGCCAGCCAGATCGGCTCAGGGCTGGTGGGCGTCCTGTACGTGCTCGACGAGCCCTCCATCGGCCTGCACCAGCGCGACAACAAGCGCCTCATCGACAC
>JBBJOU010000310.1:0-3435 GCA_037724305.1 Acidimicrobiales bacterium | reverse complement strand
TAGCTGACCTGGGCATACTTGGCGGAGCGTGTGGGATTTGAACCCACGGTGACCGCGAGGCCACAACGGTTTTCGAGACCGTCCCATTCGTCCACTCTGGCAACGCTCCGGGGGCGAGGCTAGCGGGAGCGCCGCCCGGCGAAGAACGTGATGAGGAGGGCGCCGCACTCGTCGGCCCGCACGTCGGGGACGACCTCGTACTCGTGGGGGAGGCGGGGGTCGACGCCGAGGTGCACGACCGAACCGAGGGCGCCGGCCTTCGGGTCGCGAGCACCGAACACGACCGTCGCCACCCGTGCCGCCAGCAGCGCGCCGGCGCACATCGGGCACGGTTCCAGGGTCACCACCACCGTGGCGTGCTCGAGGCGCCACCCGTCGCCCACGGCGGTGGCCGCCGCCCGGAGGGCCAGGATCTCGGCATGGGCGGTGGGGTCACCCCGGCGTTCGCGCTCGTTGCCGGCCTGGGCGACCACCTCGCCGTCGACCACCACCACGGCGCCGACCGGCACGTCACCCGCGGCGCCGGCGATACGGGCCTCGTCGAGGGCGATGCCCATGAGGGCGCCGAGGTCGATCGGTGCGGGTGGCGGGGTCACGGCGACCGCAACGTAACGCCCCGAAACCTTCCCCGAGGCCGGCGAGGCGCGGGCGCTCGGCCCCTAGGATCGGCGGTCCCATGGAACGAGGCCGGTCGTGGTCTGAGCGCCAGCCCCGGATGGCGCGCGGCCTGCTCGGCGTCGCCCTCGCCGTCGCCGCCGCCGGGACCGCCGCCGTCCCCGGTCTGCAGAACCCCGTCGACTCCCAGGCCACCGAGCAGCCGACCGTCGTCATGGCCCCGACGGCGCCCGTTCCGGCACCGCTGGTGCCGGTGCCGGCGCCGGCACCGCTGCCGCCGGCGCCGGCACCGCTGGTCGAGGCCCCGGCGGCAGCCGTCGAGCCCGAGGAGCAACCCCTCCCCGCCGCCCCGATCGGTACCCCCCTCGCCCCGGTACCGCCCGACGCCCCGCCGGTCGCCCCCCTGGCGGTGGTCCCCCCTTCAGGGCCGACGCCGCTCACGGTCGCCAGCGGCGGCCGGACGCTGGCCGTGATCATCGGCGTCGACGACTACCCCGGTACCGACAGCGACCTGACGGCCTCGGTGGCTGACGGGCGCGACGTCGCGCAGGCGCTGTCCTCCCTCGGCGTCGCACCGGCCGACGTCCTCACCCTCTTCGACGGCCAGGCCGACGGCGAGACTGTCGTACGGGCCCTGCGATGGCTGGCGGACGCGGCCGGTCCGACCGACACCGCCGTGCTCTTCGTCGCCGGCCACGTCCGCGAGTTGGGTGGCCCGACCGAGGCGTTCCTCGCGGCCGACGGGGCGCTGGTCACCGACGAGGTCATTGCGGCCGAGCTGGCCCCGATGCGGGCCGCCCGCTCCTGGTTGGTCTTCGCCACCTGCTTCGGCGGCGGCTTCGACGAGGTCCTCGCCCCCGGACGGGTGCTCACCGCGGCCGCCGGTCCCGACGCCCTGGCCTACGAGTCCCTCGACTACGGCCGCTCCTTCCTTGGCGAGTTCGTCCTGCGTCGGGGCCTCCTCGGCGGCCAGGCCGGCACCACGACCGTGGAGGGCCTGGTGGCGTGGGCCCAGGCCCGCCTCGCCGCCGAACACCCCGACCGCCTGCTGTGGACGGTCGGCGACGGCACCTCGATCGACCTCCGCCCCACCTCGCCTCGCTGACGCCCGCCGGTCGAGCAGTCCATGGCGGAGGGAGTGGGATTCGAACCCACGGTGGGTTGCCCCACACACGCTTTCCAAGCGTGCCGATTCGGCCGCTCTCGCACCCCTCCGGGGAACCCGGCCCCGCCCTCGCACGTGGCGGCCAGGCGACCTGCGGCGCACCCCAGGATCCGCTGAGAGCTGCTGCCTTCCGGCCCTGACTCGGTTCACGGTCTGAAGTCGCACAGGGCCCGACCGCCACATGGGAAGGCGGGGCCGCCCCCGACGATAGCCAGGCCCCTGTCGGCCCGCCACCGCCGGGGTCGGGCCTGCTGGTGGGCCTGTAGGGTCGAACTCGTGACCTGGCAGTCGCTCTACCGGCGGTACCGTCCCCGCCGCTTCGTCGACGTGCGGGGCCAGGACCACGTGGTGACCGCCCTGCGCAACGCCGTGCGCGACGCTCGGGTGAGCCACGCCTACCTGTTCTCCGGTCCCCGGGGGACGGGGAAGACGACGTGTGCCCGCATCGTGGCCAAGGCGCTCAACTGCGAGCGACCGGTCGACGGCGAGCCGTGCCTCGAGTGCGACTCGTGCGTGGCCATCGAGGCCGGCGCCAGCTACGACCTCCACGAGCTCGACGCCGCCTCCAACAACGGCGTCGACGCCGTGCGCGACCTCATCACCCGGGCGGCGATGGGCACCCCCGGCCGGGCGAAGGTGTACATCCTCGACGAGGTGCACATGCTGTCGACGGCGGCGTCCAACGCGCTACTGAAGACCCTCGAGGAGCCGCCCGAGCACGTGGTGTTCGTGCTGGCCACCACCGATCCCCAGAAGGTCCTGCCCACCATCAGGAGCCGCACGCAGCACTTCGAGTTCGACCTCATAGGCGCCGCGGTCATGGCCGCCCACGTACGGTGGGTGGCCTCCGACGCCGGCCTCGAGATCGACGACACCGTCATCGACCATGTCGTCCGGGTGGGAGGTGGGTCGGCCCGTGACACCCTCTCCGCCCTCGACCAGGTGCTGGCGGCCGGCGGCATCACCGACCGCGCCGGCGGCCTCGACGACCTCGTCGCCGCCCTCGTCGGTCGCGACCCTGGCGCCGCCCTCGGGGCGGTGCACGAGGCGGTCCGCTCGGGCCGCGACCCCCGGGTGCTGGCCGAGCGCCTGGTGGCCCGGATGCGGGACGCCTTCCTGGCCAGCGTCGGCGTGCCCCTCGACCACCTCCCCGACGCCGACCGCGCTCGGGTGGCGCAGCTCGTCGACGGCGCCGAGCGGCCGTTCCTCACCCGGGCCATCGAGGTGCTGGGCACCACCTTGGTCGACATGCGCCAGGCGGCTGACGCCCGCATCACCCTCGAGGCCGCGCTCGTGCGCCTGGCCGACCCCACCGCCGACACCTCGACCAGCGCGCTGCTCGACCGCATCGAGCGCCTGGAACGGGCCCTGGCCGCCGGCGGTGGTGGTGTCCCGCCAAGCGGGGAGATGACCCCCGCCGGTCCGGGACCGGCGGTGCCCGCCCCGCCGGGGCCGACGGCGGGTGCCGTCGGCCCTGCCACCGTCTCACCCCCGGAGCCACCCCGGTCCCTCGGCCCCGAGGAGGCCCGCCGCCGCCTGACAGAGCGCCGGGCCGGCGGTCGCCCCGGCCCCAGTGGACCGGCCGGCTCGGGCCCGGAGCGCCGAGGCCCTGACGCCGCGGCGCCCGGACCCAGCCGGTCGCCCGCCCCGCCCCG
>JBBJOU010000309.1:0-3443 GCA_037724305.1 Acidimicrobiales bacterium | reverse complement strand
CGCCGGGGCGGTCGGCCCGCCACTGACCCGCCCGTCGCGGCGGCGACTCGTAGGCGCGCACGGACGTGGTGGGCGACGTGGGGACGAACTCCGGCGCGGCCATCGCCGGCGGAGGCTACCCCGCCGGCGCCACCCCGTGGCGGAGCAGGCCGTAGGCGATGGCGTCGGTCAGGGCGTGCCAGGAGGCTTCGATCACGTTCTCGCTGACGCCGATGGTCGACCACGTCTCGTCGCCGTCGGAGGAGTCGATCAGCACCCGGGTGACGGCGCCGGTGCCGACCGCGGAGTCGAGCACCCGCACCCGGTAGTCGGTGAGCTGGATGGCATCGAGGGTGGGATAGGGGGCCGCCAGGGCGGCGCGCAGGGCGGCGTCGAGGGCGTTGACCGGGCCGTTCCCCTCCCCGACCGCCACCCGCCGCTCGTCGCTCACCCACACCCGGACGATGGCCTCGTTGGCGAGCTCGATCGGCGCGCCCTCGGGCGGCGGGGCGGCCCCCTCGGCGGCGCCGGGCCACGAGGGCAGCTGGCGGTGGTAGCTCGTCACCCGGTAGGCCTCGACGCTGAACCAGTCGGGGCGCCAGCCCGTGGCCCGCCGCATCAGCAGCTCGAGCGAGGCGTCGGCCGCCTCGAACACGTAGCCCTCGGCCTCGAGCAGCTTGAGCTGCTCGGTGAGGGCGGCGGCGGCCGCCCCGTCGAGATCGACGCCGAGCTCGGCCGCCTTCATGGCCATGCCGGCCCGTCCGCCGAGGTCGGAGATCAGCACCCGGGTGTGGTTGCCGACGAGAGCGGGGTCGACGTGCTCGTAGGTGGCGCTGCCCGCCTTGCCCAGGGCCGAGGTGTGCAGCCCGCCCTTGTGGGCGAAGGCCGACGCGCCGACGTAGGGGTCGGCCGGGTGGGGGGCGAGGTTGACCAGCTCGGCCACATGGCGACTGACCGAGGTGAGGTGCTCGATGCGGCCCTCGGGCAGGCACCGCACGCCGAGCTTGAGCTGCAGGTCGGGGATGCAGGTCATGAGGTTGGCGTTGCCGGTGCGCTCGCCGTAGCCGTTCACCGTGCCCTGCAGCTGCGTGGCGCCGCCGAGCACGGCGGCGATGGCGTTGGCCACCGCGCAGCCGCTGTCGTTCTGGGTGTGGATGCCGATGGTGAGGTCGTTGCCGAAGTGGGCCGCGATCTCGGCCGTGACTCGTTGCACGTCGTGGGGCAGCGAGCCGCCGTTGGTGTCGCACAGCACCAGGGCGTCGGCGCCGGCCACGGCCGCGGCCTCGAGCACGCTCAGGGTGAACTCGGGGTCGTCGCTCATGCCGTCGAAGAAGTGCTCGGCGTCGAAGAACACCCGCAGGCCGGCCGCCTTGAGGTGGCGGACCGAGTCGCCGACCATCGCCCGACCCTCCTCGAGGGTGGTGCCGAGCGCCCGGGTGACGTGGAAGGCCGAGCTCTTGCCGACGATGCAGGCGGTCGACGTGCCGGCGCCGACGAGGGCGGCCAGCGTGGGGTCGTCGTCGACCTTGCCGGCCGGGCGCCGGGTCGAGCCGAAGGCGACCAACGTCGAGGTGGCGAGGTGGAGCTCGGTGGGCGCCCGGCGGAAGAACTCCTCGTCCTTGGGGTTGGCCTGCGGGTAGCCGCCCTCGATCCAGGCGACGCCGAGGCGGTCGAGCTGCTCGGCGATGCGCAGCTTGTCCTCGACCGACAGCGAGATGCCCTCGAACTGGGCACCGTCGCGCAGCGTCGTGTCGAAGACGTCGATGGCCGTGGGCAGCGGGCGCGGTGCCGGCTCAGACATGCTCCACCCAGTCCTTGTAGCGGTCGACCTGGCCGCGCACGACCCGGCCGTACTCCTCGCCGATGGCGGTGGTGATCGGTCCCGGGCAGGGCAGCTCGCGGTCGTCGACCGACTTCACCGCGCTGACCTCGGCGGCGGTGCCGACCACGAACATCTCGTCGGCGAGGTAGAGATCGGACCGGGTGAGGTCGCCCTCCACGACGTCGATGTCCATGTCCTTGGCGATGGCCGCCACCGTGTCCTGGGTGATGCCTTCGAGGGCCCCGGCCGACAGCGGCGGGGTGACCAGCCGGCCGCGACGGGCGACGAAGACGTTCTCGCCCGTGCACTCCGCCACCAGGCCGGCGCCGTTGAGCAGCAGGGCTTCGTCGTACCCGGCGTTGAGCGCCTCGACCTTGGCCAGCGACGAGTTGACGTAGGTGCCGGTGGTCTTGGCCGCCGGAGGGAGGGCGTTGTGGTCGAAGCGGATCCACGAGCTGATCTTCAGGCGGACCCCCTTGGTGAGGGCGTCGTCACCCAGGTAGGCGCCCCAGGGCCAGCAGGCGATGGCCACGTCGGTGCTGCACGGCAAGGTGTTGAGCCCCATCTCGCCGTAGCCGAAATAGGCGATGGGCCGGATGTAGCAGCCCGGCAGCCCGCTGGCCCGGACGACCTCCTTGGTGGCGTCGACCAACTCGTCGACCGTCCACGGGAGCGGCATCATCAGGATCTTCGCCGAGCGGTGGAGACGCTCCATGTGGTCGGTGAGGCGGAAGACCCCGGGGCCCTGGGGGGTCTCGTAGCAGCGGATGCCCTCGAACACGCCCATGCCGTAGTGCAGGGAGTGGCTCAGCACGTGGATCTGGGCGGCGTCCCAGTCGACGAGCTCGCCGTTCATCCAGATCTTGGCGGTGGGCGTGATGGGCATGGCGTCATCCTTCTCGAAGCTTCGTGGCGACGGCGTCGCCGATCTCGGACGTGGAACCGGCGGTCTCGGCGGCGGTGACCGCGGCGCACGCGGCCCGGATGCGGGCGCCGGCGTCGGCCTCGCCCAGGAACTCGACCATCATCGCCGCCGACAGGATGGCGGCGATGGGGTTGGCGGTCCCGGTGCCGGCGATGTCGGGGGCCGAGCCGTGGACGGGCTCGAACATCGACGGTCCGGTGCGGTCGGGGTTGAGGTTGGCCGAGGCGGCGTAGCCGATGCCACCGGAGACGGCGCCGGCGAGGTCGGTGATGATGTCGCCGAAGAGGTTGTCGGTGACGATCACGTCGTAGCGCCCGGGATCCTCGACGAGGTGGATACAGGCGGCGTCGATGTGGGCGTACGCAGTGGCGACGTCGGCGTACTCGACGCCCACATCGTCGAAGGTGCGCTGCCAGAGGTCGCCCGAGAACGTCAGGACGTTGGTCTTGTGCACCAGGGTCAGGTGGCGCCGGGGCCGCGAGCGCGCCAGCTCGAACGCGTAGCGGACACAACGCTCGACCCCCATCCGGGTGTTGACCGAGCCCTGGGTGGCGACCTCGTGGGCTGTGTCCTTGTACAGGAACCCGCCCTCGCCGGCGTAGGTCCCCTCGGTGTTCTCGCGGACGACCACCATGTCGACGTTGCCGGGTTCCCAGAGGAAGGGTCGCAGGTTGACGTAGAGGTCGAGGCCGAAGCGCATCTTCAGCAGCAGGCCGC
>JBBJOU010000308.1:0-3469 GCA_037724305.1 Acidimicrobiales bacterium | reverse complement strand
CGCGGTCGTGACCTACGATCGCTGGGCGGGCGCCGTCCGACCGGCGCCACGCCCCCGGGGGGCGTAGCTCAGTTGGTAGAGCAACGGCCTTTTAAGCCGAGGAGCGGGAGTTCGAGTCTCCCCGCCCCCACCGATCCGGATCAGGCCGGCGACGTGCGGGCACGCGGGCGGAATCGGCGGGCGATATGGCGGGCGTGGTCGCCGAGGCGCTCGTAGAAGCGGGCCACCAGGGCCAACTCCATGGCCAGCTCCGTGCGCAGGTCGGCGGCCACCACCTCGTCCCACAGGCGGCGGGCGAGGGCGTTCACCGCCTGGTCGGCCTCGTCGAGGCGGGCGGCGACGTCGGGATCACGGTCGGCGAAGCCGTCGGCGGCGACGCCCCACATGGCGACCACCCGGCTGCCCAGCTCCTCGACGACCCCCCGCGCCGCGGGCGGCATCTCCGCCCCCAGGCCGCGGGCGGCGCGGGTGGCGATGTGCTGGGCGAGGTCGCCGCTCCGCTCGAGCTCGGGCACCACCCGCAGGACGGCCACGAGGTGGTGGAACTCCGATGCCACGGGCTGCTGGAAGAGCAGGAGCCGCTCGACGGTGTCCTCGAGCTGGATGTCGAGCTCGTCGATCTCGGTGTCGCGCTGGGCGATCAGCCCGGCCAGCTCCCGGTCACCGGCCAGGAAGGTGTCGGTGGCGGCGGCGAGCGACTCCCGCACGAGGGCGAACATCGTCGTGACCTGGGCGTCGAGCAGGTCGATCTCGTCGTGGAAGCTCTTGCGCACCGGCCCGACGTGCTCCATGGCACCCGACGGTAGCGGTCACCCAGCGTTCACCGGTGGGACCGCCGGTGCGTCACGTCAACCGGGGTGGCGGTCCGGGGGTCCCCTGGCGGTGACGACCGGCGGTCACGAGCGCGGCGATGCGGTCGACGCCGTCCCACACCTCGACGAAGCGGGTGGCGAGCGGCGAGAGGCCGAGACGGAGCAGGTCAGGGGGGCGCACGTCGGGGACGACGCCGGCGGCGCGCGCCGCCCGGCCGACGGCGGGCGCGTCCGGGTGCGACAGGGCGAGGTGCCCGCCCCGATGCTCGGCGTGGCGCGGCGAGGCGACGGCGAAGCCGAGGGGGACGAGGCGGTCGTCGGCCAGCGCCAGGGCGAAGGTCCCGAGGGCGAGCGAGCGGTCCCGCACCGGACCGGGACCGGCGGCGGCCACCAGCCGCGCACCCTCGTGAGCGGCGACCAGCCCGAGGACGCCGGGCGTCCCGGCCAGGAAGCGGCGGGGACCGGGGAGCGGATCGTGCTCGGCCCCCATGGCGAATTGGTCGCGCTGGGCGAACCACCCCGCCACCGGCGAGCGGAGACGGTCGACCAGGTCGGGGCGCGCCCACAGCCACGCCGGGGCGCCGGGCCCGCCGTGGAGGTGCTTGTAGGTGCACCCCACGGCCAGGTCGCCGATGGCGCCGAGCTCGAGGGGCAGCACGCCGGCGGCATGGGAGCAGTCCCAAAGCACCAGCGCGCCGGCCGCCCGGGCGGCGGCGAGCGCGGGGGCGGGGTCGAGCACGGCGGCGCTGCGGAAGTCGACCAACGAGGCGACGACCACGGCGACGTCGCCGTCGACCGCGGCCGCCAGCGCCTCCGGGTCGGGGCCGTCGACCGGGCGTCCCGGCACCCAGCGCACGTCGAGCCCGCGGTCGCGGGCGACGCCGGCCACCACGTAGCGGTCGGTGGGGAAGTCGTCGGCCACCGCCACCAGCGCCCGCCTCCCGGGGTCGAGGTCGCAGGCGGCGTGCACCAGGCGGTGGAGGTTGGCGGTGACCGAGTCGGCCACGATCACCTCGCCGGCCCCGACGCCGAGCAGCGGAGCGAGGGTGTCGCCCACGACGCCCGGCAGGTCGATCCAGTGCTCCCAACTGCGCACCAGGGCGCACCCCCACTCGTCGTCGACGACGCGGCGGAGGCGCTCGGCGGCGGCGATGGGCAGGCGGCCGAGGGAGTGCCCGTCGAGATAGGCGAGCGCCGCGTCGGCCACCACGAAGCGAGCGGGGAAGCCGGCGAGCGGGCCGGCGGCGTCGAGGGCGAGCGCCTCGGCCCGGGACGGCCCCGCCATCAGGCGTAGCGGAGGTCGTCGGCGCCGTCGGGTTCCACGCCGACGCCGCAGGTGGGGCACCACCACCGGGCCTCCACCGGCGTGCCGCACAGCTGATGGCGGAGCGCATCGGGGCCGTCGTCGTCGTCGCCGCCGGCCGGTGCGATCGGCCCGGCCGGCGGGTGCTCGGCGCCCCACTGCGCCAGGAGGCGCAGCGCGCCGGCGAGGTCGGCGCCGGCGTCGGTGAGGCGGTAGGCGAAGCGGGGCGGGCGCCGACAGTAGGCGTCGGCGACGAGCAGGCCCTCCGCCTCCAGCGACCGCAGGCGCCGGGTCAGCACGTTCGGCGCCAAGCCGGGGAGCACGGCCGCCAGCTCGCCGAAGCGGCGGGGCCCCCCGAGCAGGGCGTGGACGACGAGGAGCGTCCAGCGGTCGCCGACGCGGACGACGGCGGCGTCGAGGGCGGCGCGGTCGGTGGAGCGGGGCACGACGGAACGGTACCGACCGGTGTGCACATCGCCGGTCGAGGAGGTAACTTGCTACGAGCAAGTCGCTACCGACACCCCGTAGGAGCCCCTCATGCCGTCCCCCTCAGCAACCGCCTCCGGCCGCGACGCCGTGGCCGACGCCGCCCGCACCGCCCTGGCCCGCGTCGGCCCGGCTGTCGTGCGCATCGGGCGCGGGGGCGGGCGAGGGTGCGGCGTGGTCATCGGCGACGGTCTCGTCGCCACCAATGCCCACAACCTGCGCGACCGCACGACGGCGGTGACCTTCGCCGACGGTCGGGAAGTCCAGGCCGAGGCGGTCGGGGTCGACGGCGACCGCGACCTCGCTGTGCTGCGGGTCGACACCGGCGACGCCCCCGCCGTCGAGTGGGGCGGCGCCCCCGCCGCCGGCGACGTGGTGTTCGCCGTCGCCCGCGGCGCCGCCGGCGGTACCCGCGTCGCCTTCGGCCTGGTGTCGGGCACCGAGCGCGCCTTCCGGGGACCGCGCGGCCGTCGCATCGCCGGCAGCGTCGAGCACACCGCCCCCCTGCCGCGCGGTTCGTCGGGTAGCCCGGTCGTCACCCCGGCCGGCACGGTCGTCGGGCTCTCCACCCACCGGGTGGGCGACGGCGCCTACCTCGCCCTGCCGGCCGACGACGACCTCCAGGCCCGGCTCGCCGATCTCGCCGCCGGGCGGCCCCCGGTCCGTCCCCGCCTCGGCGTGGGCCTCGCCCCGGCCTCGGTGGCCCGCTCGTTGCGCCGATCGGTCGGCCTCCCCGACCGCGACGGCCTGCTGGTGCGGGTGGTCGAGCCGGGCGGGCCGGCGGCGACGGCCGGGGTCGCCGAGGGCGACCTCCTCGTCGCCGTGGCCGGTGCCCCCGTCACCTCCGTCGACGACCTCCACGACGCCC
>JBBJOU010000307.1:0-3471 GCA_037724305.1 Acidimicrobiales bacterium | reverse complement strand
CCAGGCGGATACGGGCGTCCCCGCCGGGCTCGGTCACGGGCGGCGACAGTACCGGGTCAGAAGCGCCCCGCTGGCAGACTCGGCGGTCGTGCGCTTCCGGACCGTCGACCTGGCCGCCGCTGTCGGCGGGACGCTCCACGGGGGCGACGTCGAGGTGACGGGCGCCACCACCGACTCGCGAGCGGTCGCCTCGGGCGCCCTCTTCGTGCCGATCGTGGCCGAGCGTGACGGGCACGACTTCGTCGCCGCCGCCGTGGCCGCCGGGGCCGGCGCCGTGCTCACCGCCCGGGCGGTCCCACCCGACCTCGGGGTGCCGGCGATCGCGGTGGCGGACACCGGCGCCGCCCTGCTCGATGTCGGCCGCCTGGCCCGGCGCCGCCTGCGGACCCTGGTGGTGGGCATCACCGGCTCGGTGGGCAAGACGTCGGTCAAGGACCTCGCGGCCGCCGCCCTCGCCACCCGGTTCCCCACCGCGGCCAGCGAGCGCAGCTTCAACAACGAACTGGGCGTGCCGCTCACGCTGGCCAACGCGCCCGACGGCACCCGGGCGACGGTGGTCGAGATGGGGGCCCGCGGTGTCGGCCACGTGGCCCTGCTGTGCGACGTCGCCCATCCCACCGTCGGCGTCGTCACCCGGGTGGCCGCCGTGCACACCGAGGCGTTCGGCAGCATCGAGGCCGTCGCCCGGTCCAAGGGTGAGCTGATCGAGGCCCTGCCGGCGGCCGGCACGGCGGTGCTCAACGCCGACGACTGGCGGGTGGCGGCGATGGCGACCCGCACGCCGGCCCGGGTGCTGGCCTACTCGGCGGTCGGCGCGCCGGGCGCCGACGTCGTCGCCACGGCGGTGGTGCTCGACGACGAGCTCCGGCCCCGGTTCCGGCTCGTGTCGCCGTGGGGCGAGGCCGCCGTCGCTCTTGCGGTGCGCGGAGAGCACCAGGTGGGCAACGCCCTCGCGGCCGCCGCCGCCGCCCTGGCGTGCGGGTGCACGCCGGACGAGGTGGCGGGGGGGCTCGCCGCGGCCCAGCTCTCGCCGTGGCGGATGGAGCTGGGTCGCACGCCGGCCGGGGCGCTCGTGCTCAACGACGCCTACAACGCCAACCCCACCTCGATGGCCGCCGCCCTGCACGCCCTGGCCGCACTGCCGGCGCGGCGGCGCGTCGCCGTACTCGGGGTGATGGCCGAGCTGGGCCCGTCCGCCGCCGCCGATCACGACGCTGTCGCCGGCCTCGCCCGCCAGCTGGGGGTGGCCGTCGTGGCCGTGGGCACCGACGCGTACGGCGTCGCTCCGGTCGACGGCGTCGACGCCGTCGTCGCCGCGCTCGGGACGCTGGGCGACGGTGACGCCGTGCTGGTCAAGGCCAGCCGGGTGGCGGGGCTCGAGCATGTCGCCGCCGCCCTGCTCGCCGGGGGCTGAGCCACCACCGGCCGCGTTCGGCGGTCGACTACTCGAGGGTGGTGGCGAGCGTGGGAGCAGCCACCGCCGCCCCGAGCTCCTCCGGGGTGCGGACGTCGGCGACCCGCCAGGCCAGGAAGGCGGCGACGGCTGCGCCGAACAGCATCACCGGGCGCATCCCGACCTGATCGATGACCGGCCCGAACACCAGGTTGGACAGTGCGACCGTGCCGCCGAAGCCCATCATCCACAGCCCCATCACCCGACCCCGCTCGTTGTCGGCCAGCCGGGACTGCATGGCGGTGTTCAGCGCGGTGATGGCGCCGAAGTAGGTGGCGCCGACCAGGAGCACCGTCAGGTAGGCGAGCGTCGGGTTGCGCAGCAGGGCGAAGGCCGCCAGCAGGGCGGCGTAGACGGCCAGCCCTACCCGGACCAGCTGCGCGTTCGACCGGCGGGCGAACACCGTGCCGATGGCCAACGACCCGACCACGGCCCCGACGCCGAACGCTCCGTAGAAGAAGCCGTAGGCGCTCGAGCCCTCGTCGATGCCCAGGTTCTCGGCGGCGACCACCGGCATCTGGCCGACCCACAACAGGCTGAAGAACGAGAAGGCGGTGATGGTCACGAGCGCCCGGCCGACGACCCGGTCGGTGCGCGCCACCCGGAAGCCGAGGGTGAGCTTGCGCCATCCCCGCTCACCGTCGGGCGCCGGCACGGCCGGCATGGCCACGCGTGCCACGGCGGCGATGACGAAGAGGTACGACAGGGCATTGGCGAGGAACACCCAGCCCGGCCCCACGGCGGCGTAGGCGATGCCGCCGATGGCCGGTCCGATCACCCGGCTGGCGTTCAACTGGGCGGAGTTGAGCGAGATGGCGCCGGCCAGGTCATCGCGCCCGACGAGCGCGGGCAGGAGCGCCGAGTAGGCGGGCATGAACACCGAGTTGCCGACACCGGCGGCGAGGACGACGAGCGCCATGGCGGTGCGCGACGGGTCGTCGGTGCTCACGATGGCGGCCAGGGCGACGGCGGCCAGCAACTGCTCGACGCTGAGCCCGATGAGCAGCTTGCGGCGGTCGACGACGTCGGCGATCAGCCCGCTCACCGGACCGAGGAGCAGGGTGGGCCCCAGCTGGGCGAAGACCAGGACGCCGAGGAAGGTGGCCGAGCCGGTGAGCTCGTACGCGAAGGCGCCGAGGACCACCTGCTGCATCCAGGTCCCGATGTTGGACAGGAAGGCCCCGACGAACAGGGTCCGGAAGCTGCGGTGGGCCAGCGCCGACCGAGCGGTCCCGGGGACGAAGCGGGTGTCGCCCCCGAGCATCGCCTCCTCGCACTCCTCGCGGCACGGGCCCCGATCACCGGCGCCCGGTGCGGCGCCGACGCCCTCGTCGGCGGGGGAGGCGCGACGGCGGGACAGCACCGCCCCAGGATGCCCTCCGAGCGGCGCATCCGGGCACCGGAATCACCGATGGGAACCGGTGGGCGGTCGGCGTCGTCAGAGCCGCATGCGCCTCGTGAGATCCGTACTGACCGTCATACTCGCGTTCGGAGCGCTCGCCGGCTGCGGCGACGACGACCCGTCGGTCGTCATCCCCGGCGAGCCCGGTGCGACGCCGGCGACGGACGGGGACGCCGGGTCCGACCCGGTGACGGACGCCGGCTCGTTGCCCGACCGTCCGGCCGAGTTCACCGGGACCGTCACCAGCATCACCGTGACCGAGCCGGTCACCGAGGACTGCGTCGACCCCTCCACGCTCGATCCCGACGGCTCGGTATCGAGCGACGACCCGCCGATCTGCACCGATCCGGCCACCGCCCCGCTCGGCACCATCCTCGTTGAGGAGCTCCCGGGCCAGGAGGGCGGCCAGAAGATCTCCCTCGCCGTACCGTCCGGCATCCCGTTCCAGCGGGCGCTCCCCGACGACACCACCACCCCGGCGGCCTTCGCCGACCTCGCCGAGGGTGCCACCGTCGAGGCCTGGGTCGACGGCCCCGTCGCCGAGAGCTTCCCCCTGCAGGGCTCGGCGAGCGCGCTGCTGATCACGGGCTGAGGAACAGCTCGCGTTGCCGTCGCC
>JBBJOU010000306.1:0-3475 GCA_037724305.1 Acidimicrobiales bacterium | reverse complement strand
GCCAGCAGCGAGCCGCCGAAGCCGAAGCCGACGAGGATGGCCGAGCTGGTGTTCTGGAACAGGATGATGATGACGGTGGCGCCGAGCAGGCCGAGTCCGACGGTGAACATGCCGGCCACGCCGCCGGTGCGGAAGGCGACGAGCAGGGCGTCGGGCAGCGAGTTGCGCTTGGCGGCGGCGGCCGTGCGCACGTTGCCCCGCGTCGCCAGCGTCATGCCGACGTAGCCGGTGAGGCCGGACAGCAGGCCACCGGCGATGAAGGCGAGGGT
Source organism: Acidimicrobiales bacterium (assembly GCA_037724305.1). Lineage (GTDB taxonomy): Bacteria > Actinomycetota > Acidimicrobiia > Acidimicrobiales > JACDCH01 > JBBJOU01. Next base: position 3,206 of record JBBJOU010000306.1, on the reverse strand, counting down.
GCGGTAGATCCCGGACTCGCCGAACGACAGGGCGACGGCACCGTCGGGCTTCGGGACCTCGGTCGAGGTCAGGAACACCACGACCGCCAGCGGCACCAGGATCATCCCGATGGTCCGGAACTGGCGCTTGAGGTACGCCGCCGCGCCGACCTGGATGGCGGTGGCGATCTCGATCATCTTGGGCGTGCCCTGGTCCTGGACCAGCACCCCCTTCATCAGCACGAAGCCCACGGCGATGGCGAGCGCGGCCGCCGCCACCGAGAAACCGAGGATGAGGAACTCGCCCCCCAGCAGGTCGAACTCCTGGTAGCCGCCTTCGGCAGCCAACACGTTGGTCACAATCGATCCTTTGGTGTGCGGGGGCGGGGTGCGCCCTCGGTCGTTCGCTCGGCGTCGTCGGGTGGCCTGCGGGGCTCGACGAACGTCCTACGGGCCAGCGCCCGCGGCCCTTGCGCTCCCTCGCGCGTGGGCGGCGACGATCGTACCCGAGGGCCGGGTGCGCATCGGGTACCGACCGGGGTGCCGGGACGGGGAGGTAGTGTCGGCGTGGATGGCCGAGCGCAGCGAGGGCATATCTGGCGCGCGAGCGCCAGCGAGCCGGACGACGATGGGGGGCGGGGGCGCGGCCCCCGAGCGATGATGGAGGAGACCCTGACGAGCCTGCTCGCCCGCCTGAAGGCGGAGATCGAAGAGGGCGAGCACGGCGACCTCGACCGTGACGAGCTGGCGCGCCTGGCGGGCGAGGTCGAGCGCCGGCTGGAGGCCGACCACGCCCCTCGAGACCACGACGACGGGCTCGGTGACGAGCTGCGCGGGGGGGTGGGCCGCTTCGAGGCGTCGCACCCGGACCTGGCCGCCGGGATCCGCCGCGCCGCCGACGCCCTCGGTGGCCTCGGTCTCTGAGCCGCCCGCCGACCTCCTCGTCGCCGGTGCCGGCCCCGCCGGCCTGGCCTTGGCGGGGGCGGCCGCCGAGCGGGGGTTGCACGTCGTGCTGGTCGCCCCCGACCCCGGCCGGGCGTGGACGCAGACCTACGGCGCGTGGCTGGACGAGCTCGGCGGGCAGGACCGGGAGTCGGTGGCGGTGGCCTACACCGAGACGGTGGCCGACGGTGTCGAACGGCGGGTGCTCGGGCGTACCTATGCCCTGCTCGACACCACCGCGCTGCAGCTGCGTCTGCGGTCCCGAGCCGGTGCCGCCACCGTCCTCAGCGGGGCCGTGGTCGGGTGGGAGGCGGCGCCTGACGGCGGAGCGGTCGCCGTGCTCGCCGACGGCCGTCGCCTCTCCGCCGCCGTCGGCGTGGCCGCCACCGGGGGACCGCCGGCGGGCGGGCGCCGGGCCGAGACGGCCCAGACCGCGTTCGGGCTGGTGGTCGAGCGGGCCGCCCTCGACCACCCGGACGGTATGGCGGTGTTCATGGACTGGCGCACCGACCACGGCGAGGCCGGGTACCCGACCTTCCTGTACGTGCTCGACCTCGGAGACGGAAGGGCCCTGGTCGAGGAGACGGCACTCGCCGCCCGCCCCCCGCTCGGCTTCGACGTGCTCGAACGGCGGCTGCGTGCCCGCCTCGCCGCTCGGGGCGTGAGCCTCACCGGGCACGAGGACGTGGAGCGGGTCCACATCGCCCTTGATCCGCCTCCGCCGCCGCCGGACCCGGTGGTGCCCTATGGCGCCGCCGCCGGATTCGTCCACCCGGCCACCGGCTACAGCATCGCCGCCTCGCTCGCCGCCGCCGGACCCGTCGCCGATGCCGTCGTCGCCGGCCTCGGTGCCGGCGGTCCCGCCCCCGCGGCGGCGCGCGCCCGGGCGGCGGCGTCGCCGCGCGACGTCCGGATCGCCCGCGCCCTGCACCGCCGGGGGCGGGAGGCGCTGCTGGCCATGGACCCGGCGCTCGTGCCCGGGTTCTTCGCCACCTTCCTCGCCCTGCCGACCGACACCTGGTCGGGGTTCATGGCCGCCCGCCCCGACTCGGCCCGCACCCTGCGCGCCATGGTCGCCATGTGGGGCCGGGGCTCGTGGCCGGTCCGCCGGGCCCTCGTCGCCGGCGCCCTCGGCCTCCCCGCCCACCGCCCTCGAGGAGGCTGAACTTCATGGGTTCGCTACTTCTCTAAGGTCCACGGTTCGTGGAGCCGTTCACCGTCGAGGAGGTCCGGGTCGTCGCCTGCCTGATCGAGAAGGCGGCGACGGTCCCCGACCTGTACCCACTCACCCTCAACGCCCTTCGGAGCGCCTGCAACCAGGCGTCGGGCCGCGAACCGGTCGTGGGCTACGACGAGCTCACCGTCCAGCGGGCCCTCGACGGGCTGAAGGCGCGGGGCCTGGCGCGCTTCGTGTACGCCAGCCGGGGGGCCCGGTCGACCAAGTTCCGCCACATCGTCGACGAGGCCCTCGGGTTGGATCCCGCCGCGCTGGCCGTGCTCTGCGTACTCGCCCTTCGCGGCCCGCAGACGGCCGGCGAGGTGCGGGCCCGGAGCGAGCGACAGCACCCCTTCGCCTCGGTCGAGGCGGTGGAGGCGACCCTGCGCTCCCTGGCCGGGCGCCCCGAACCCCTCGTGGTGGTGTTGACCCGCCAGCCCGGCCATGGCCAGCCGCGGTGGGCCCAGCTGCTGGCGGGACCGCCTGATGCTGGCGCCCTGGCTGCCGCCGAGGCGGGCGCGACGACCCCCGGTCCCGGGCGCCCGGCCGATCGGGTCACGCAGCTGGAGGCGGAGGTGACCGGCCTCGCCGCCCGCCTGGCCCGCCTGGAGTCGGCCCTCGGCATCGACCAGGAGCCCGACGCGCCGGCCTGAGCTCGGGGTTCCCTCCTCAGCGATCCACGGTCGCGGTGCGGTCGCGATCGGCTCGGCGGGCGACGTGCACCACCCGTCCGGCGGTGAGCCCGAGGCCGACCACGAGGGCACCCAAGAGGGCGACCTGAGCGGCGCCGCCACGATCCCCGTTGTCGTCGGGGGCCTCGCCGCTGAACGGGTCGGGCACGATCGGCGACCGGCCGCCGCCCTCGTCGCTGATCGGCAGGGTGGTCGTGGGCTCGGGCCGGTCCTCCTGGGCGCTCGCCGGGACGGCCGGGGCGAGCAGCACACCGACGACGAACAGCGTGGCGGCGAACGGTCGGGCGCGACGGGGGACGGCGATGACCCCACCGTAGGTGCCCACGGTTTCCGAACCGTCGCACCGGGGGAACCGATGTCGGTGACAGGACGTACAA
>JBBJOU010000305.1:0-3494 GCA_037724305.1 Acidimicrobiales bacterium | reverse complement strand
CCCTCGGGCAGTGCTGGTGGGGGCGCCGCCGCGCCCGGCGTCAGCCGACGCTGCCCTCCATCTGGAGCTCGATGAGGCGGCTCCACTCGACGGCGTACTCCATGGGGAGGGTGCGGGTGACGGGCTCGATGAAGCCGTTGACGATCATGCCCATGGCGGCCTCGGCGGTGAGGCCGCGGCTCATGAGGTAGAAGAGCTGCTCGTCGCCGACCTTGGAGACGGTGGCCTCGTGGCCGATGACGGCGTCGCGGGCACCCACCTCCATGTAGGGGTAGGTGTCGCTGATCGACTGCTCGTCGAGGATGAGGGCGTCGCACTGCACGTGGCTCTTGCAGCCGTAGGCGTCGTCCTCGACCCGGACCAGGCCGCGGTACGACGTGCGCCCGCCGTCCTTCGAGATCGACTTGGAGACGATCTTGGAGGTGGTCTCGGGCGCGGCGTGGACCATCTTGGCGCCGGCGTCCTGGTGCTGGCCGCCGCCGGCGTAGGCCACCGACAGCACCTCGCCCGAGGCCTTGGGGCCGACCATGTAGACGGCCGGGTACTTCATGGTCAGGCGGCTGCCGATGTTGCCGTCGATCCACTCCATGTGGCCCTCGGTCTCGACCCGGGCCCGCTTGGTGACCAGGTTGTAGACGTTGTTCGACCAGTTCTGGATGGTGGTGTAGGTGACCCGGGCCGACGGCTTGACCACGATCTCGACGACGGCCGAGTGCAGCGAGTCGGTGGTGTACACCGGGGCCGAGCAGCCCTCGATGTAGTGCACCTTGGAGCCCTCGTCGGCGATGATGAGGGTGCGCTCGAACTGGCCCATGTTCTCGGCGTTGATGCGGAAGTAGGCCTGCAGCGGCATGTCGACCTCGACACCCGGCGGGACGTAGATGAACGACCCGCCCGACCACACGGCCGAGTTGAGGGCGGCGAACTTGTTGTCGTTGCGGGGGATGATCGTGCCGAAGTACTGCTTGACCAGCTCCGGGTGCTCCCGCAGGGCGGTGTCCATGTCGGTGAAGATGACGCCCTGGGCCTCGAGGTCGTCGCGGTTGCGGTGGAAGACGACCTCGGACTCGTACTGGGCGGTGACCCCGGCGAGGTACTTGCGCTCGGCCTCGGGGATGCCCAGCTTCTCGTAGGTCTGCTTGATGGCGTCGGGGAGCTCGTCCCACTGGTCGACCTGACCCATGGTGGGCTTGATGTAGTAGTAGATGTCGTCGATCAGCACGCCCGCGAGGTCGCCGCCCCAGTGCGGCATCGGCCGCTTCTCGAAGTGGCGCAGCGACTTGATGCGGTAGTCGAGCATCCACTGGGGCTCGCCCTTCATCCACGACATCTCGCGGACGATGGACTCCGAGAGCCCCTTCTTGGGCTTGAAGACGTAGTCCTCGGCGTCGGCCCACCCGAGCTTGTACTTGCCCAGGTCGAGCGCCATGTCCTGGGCCGAGAGGCTGGGGACCGGGATGCTGGTCTGGGTCATGGGTCCAGGCTATTTGCACTACGCGCGTAGGGACAACCCCTGCCGGGCCGAACCTGGGGCTGTGACGCTCGCGACAGCCAGCAATCCGCTCGCGAACGTTTGCACTACCGGAACCACGGGCAGGATGGCCAGGCGTCGGCACCCCCCGCCGGCGTGACGCCACCGAGGGAGGACACCCATGCAGTTGGGCCACATCGATCTGAACAAGCTCCGCGGCATCGCCGACAAGGCCGCCGGCTTCGCCAAGGAACTGACCGGTACCCTGATCGGCAACGAGAACCTCGAGCGGGCCGGCGAGGCCCAGCAGGACAAGGCCAGCGAGCAGCTCAAGGCCATGCGCAAGGAAGTCGAGGCCCAGAAGCACGAGGCCAAGGCCGAGCTCGAGGAGCGCCGCCAGAAGGCGTCGCAGCGCGACAAGTCCGCCGCCAGCTGACCAATCAGCCAGACGCACCGACCAACAAGGAGCACGACAATGGGCATCTTCGAAGAAGCCAAGGGCAAGGCCAAGGAAGTCGTGGCCGACGCCACCGACAACGACAAGCTGAAGGCCGAGGGCGCCGCCCAGGCCGACAAGGGCGAGGCCGAGACCGAGGCCACCAAGGCCCGGGCCGAAGCCAAGGCGCACGAGGCCAAGGCCGAGGCCCACGAGGAAGCGCAAGAGGCGGCCGAGGACGCCAAGTAGGCGGTCCCTCCGACCGACCGCGATGCCCGGGCGAACCCGCCCGGGCATCGTCGCGTCCGGGCCGAGTGCGACCATGGCCCGGCACCGCCCCGATCCCGCCATGACCAACCACACCCCCACCCCCCCGTTGCCACCCGCCACCGTCGCCGGCGATGAAGCGCGCGCCCGGGCGCTGCGCTCGATGAAGCGCTTCGCCACCGGGCTACTGGTCGCCATGGCGGTGGTGTTCGTGGTGACCCGGGCCGCCGAGGACGGGGGCGTGCTCGGCTACGCCCGCGCCTTCGCCGAGGCGGCCATGATCGGGGCGCTCGCCGATTGGTTCGCCGTGACCGCGCTGTTCCGCCACCCCCTCGGGCTCCCCATTCCCCACACCGCCATCATCCCCACCCGCAAGGACGAGATCGGCCGGGGCCTCGGCGAGTTCGTGCAGCACAACTTCCTGTCCGGGCCGGTGCTCAGCGAGAAGCTGGCCTCGGTCGGCGTGGCCGACCGGCTCGGCCGATGGTTGCGCGACCCGGCGAACGCGGCGACGGTCGGCACCCGGGCGGGCGACCTGGTGCGAGCCGCCACCGACGCCCTCGACCACGACGAGGTGGGCGAGGCGGTGGCCGCCGCCGTCACCGGGCGCATCCGCGCCGTGCCCGCCGCCCCCCTCGCCGCCCAGGTGCTCGAGGTCGCCGTCGCCGGCGGGCACCACCAGGCGGCTCTCGACGCCGTGCTGGCCGGGTCGGCGGCGCTGCTCGAGCACAACCAGGACGAGCTGCGGGCCCGACTCGACTCGGAGTCGCCGTGGTGGGTGCCCGACGCCGTCGACGACCGGATCTTCGCCAAGGTGTACGCCGGTGTGAGCCACTTCCTGGTCGAAGTCGGTGAGAACCCCGACCACCACGTCCGTCGCCAGTTCGACGAGCGGGTCAGCGCCCTCGTCGACGACCTCCGCCGGTCACCGGAACTGGCCGCCAAGGCCGAGGAGCTCAAGGCCCAGGTCCTCGACCACCCGTCGGTGCAGGCGTGGGCGGCGACGCTGTGGGGCGACGCCCGCCACGCTCTGGTCGAGGCGACGGCCGACGAGACCTCCGAGCTGCGCCGCCACCTCGAGGCCGCCGTCGTGCGCCTCGGTGAGACGCTGGTCGCCGACGCCGACCTGCGCCGCAAGCTCGACACCTGGGTGGAGCAGACCGTGGTCGACCTGCTCCACCAGTACCGGGCCGAGGTCGCCGACCTCGTGGCCGGCACCGTCGCCCGCTGGGACGCCAACGACGCCAGCCGCCGCATCGAGCTCCAGGTCGGCCGCGACCTCCAGTACATCCGCATCAACGGCACCGTCGTCGGCGGCCT
>JBBJOU010000304.1:0-3497 GCA_037724305.1 Acidimicrobiales bacterium | reverse complement strand
GGCCCCTACGCTGCCGGGATGGCTGGTGGAGGACATGGGACGAAAGCCGTCGTGGCGGCGCTGTTGGCGAACGCCGGCATCGCGGTGGCCAAGCTCGTCGGCTTCGTCATCACCGGGTCGACGTCGATGCTGGCCGAGTCGATCCACTCGATCGCCGACTCGGGCAACCAAGGCCTCCTGCTGCTGGGCGGCAAGCGATCGCGGCGCATCGCCGATGCCGAGCACCCCTTCGGCTACGGCCGCGAGCGCTACTTCTGGGCCTTCGTCGTGGCCCTCGTGCTGTTCAGCCTGGGCGGAGCCTTCGCCACCTACGAGGGCATCGCCAAGATCCGTGAGCCCCACGAGGTCGAGTCGCCGGGCGTGGCCATCGGCATCCTGCTCTTCGCCATCGCCTTGGAGACCTACTCCTTCCGCACGGCCATCGTCGAGGCCAACAAGATCCGCGGCGACGCCGGTTGGTGGGAGTTCATCCGCCGCTCGAAGAACCCCGAGCTCCCCGTCGTCCTCCTCGAGGACCTCGGCGCCGAGGTCGGCCTCTTCATCGCCCTCGCCGCCGTCACCGCCACGCTGGTCACCGACGACCCCATCTGGGACGGCATCGGCACCCTGTCGATCGGGCTCCTGCTCACCGTCATCGCCGTGGTCCTCGCCAGCGAGATGAAGAGCCTGCTGCTCGGTGAGACGGCCGCCGCCGCCGTGCAGGCATCGATCCGCTCGGTCATCGAGAGCGATGCCGCCGTCGAGGCGCTCATCCACATGCGCACCCAGCACGTCGGTCCCGACGAACTGCTCGTCGGCGCCAAGGTGTCGTTCACCGCCGACCTGTCGGTGTCCGAGGTGGCCGAGACGATCAACCGCGTCGAGGCGGCCATCCGAGCCGCGGTGCCGGCGGCCCGGATCATCTACATCGAACCCGACCTGCTGGTCGGTGTCCCCGCCTGACGGGAACCGGCATCAGCCGTCTCGCGGTGGCACCGGCCGGCCACTAGGAGGGCGCGTTCCCCCAGGCGGGAAGTATTCGTATCAGGACGCCCGAGAGGTTCTCTCCATCGCTCGGGAAGCGGCGACGGCGGTCACCGGCGGAGGAACGGGGGCGTTCGACAGATCCCTCTGTGCGTCGCGACCAGCCACCGGGCATCCCACCGCCAGCAGGAACGACGCACGTTCACCGCATGACCAGGGAGCAGCCGACATGTCCAAGCAATCCATCGAACCGTTCGCCGACGTCAAGGCGACGCCGTTGATGTCGACGGGGGAGAAGGACCCCGGGTTCACCGGGGTGCAGGATTTCCTGCAGCGTTTCGGGTACCTCGAGCCCCAGATGTTCAACGACGGTCAGATCGACGACGCCACGGCCACCGCGTTGACCCAGTACCAAGTGCGCCACGGGCTCGCCGCGACCGGCGCCTTCGACGAGCAGACCAAGCAGCAGATGACCACCCACCGGTGCGGCATGCCGGATCTCGCCGTCGGGGTGGCGTTCTCGACCCGGTGCTCGTGGCCGAACCCGACCCTCACCTTCGCCTTCGAGGACGGGACCAACGACGTCGGCGGCAGCACCGAGTTCCAGGCGGTCCGCAACGCGTTCGCCACCTGGTCGGCGGCCGCACCGCTGACTTTCACCGAGGTAGCGAGGACCCAGAACCCCGACATCGTCATCGACTGGCGCCCGGCCGCCGACCCCGACCATTCCATGGTCGGCGGGGTCCTCGCCCATGCCGACTTCCCGCCCGGCTGCGGTGTGGTCACCAACGCCCTGCCCAAGCCGGTCCACTTCGACGACTCCGAGCACCTCTGGTCCATCGGTGCGGCGGCGAACAGCTTCGACGTCGAGACGGTGGCGCTGCACGAGATCGGCCACATCCTCGGCCTACAGCACTCCGACGTCGCCGGGTCGGTGATGTTCCCCAGCGTGTCGTCGAACTCGACCAAGCGGGCACTGACGGCGGACGACCTCGGCGGGATCGAGGAGCTCTACCCGACGAACCAGCTCTCGCCCGGCACCTACACCGTCCGACAGAAGAGCAACGGCCGGTTCCTCGACGCCCACGAGATCGCCGACAAGGACTTCCGGCTGGTCACCCGCCCGGCCCAGGGCAACGACACCCAGCGGTGGGAGTTGGCATCCGTCGGCACCGTCTACACGATCCGCCAGAAGAGCAACGGCCGGTTCCTGGACGCCCACGACAACGCCGGCAACGACTTCCGCCTGGTCACCCGACCGTCGCAGGGCGACAACAGCCAACGGTGGGTGGTCGTCCCCGTCGGCGACGGCAGCGTCACCATCCAGCAGCTGGGCAACGCCCGGTTCGCCGACGCCCACGAGACCGGCGCCAACGACTTCTCCCTGGTGACCCGACCGGCGCAGGGCAACGACACCCAACGGTGGCTCCTCGGCGCCGCCGGCACGAACACCTTCACGATCCGCCAGAAGAGCAACGGCCGGTTCGTCGACGCCCACGAGAGCGCGGCCAACGACTTCTCGGTGGTGACGCGCGCCGCGCAGAACAACGACACCCAGCGCTGGGTGTTCGGCGAGGTGGGCGCCGTCTACACGATCCGCCAGAAGAGCAACGGCCGGTTCGTCGACGCCCACGAGAACGACGCCCAGGACTTCTCAGTGGTCACCCGCCCCGCCCAGAACAACAACACCCAGCGCTGGGTGCTCATGCCGACGAGCGATGGCAGCTTCACCGTCCAGCAGCTGAGCAAGGGGCGGTTCCTGGACGCCCACGACAGCGCCGCCAACGACTTCGGGGCGGTCACCCGCGGCGCCCAGAACAACGACACCCAACGCTGGATCTTCGATCCGGCCTGAGGGAGTCGACACCCGGCCACTGTGCCGGGGGGCAGCGACCTTCACCACCGCGATCGCGCCCGTGCCAACGACGTCCCGGGCGCGGTCGCCGAGATGATGCCCGTGGCCCACCGACCTGCGAACCGAGCAGGTGGGCGGGCCACGAGTCGCGTTCGCCGATCCGGCGCGGCGGTTCGCGTTCCCCTGCGGTCGTGTCGGCGTCCGCGGCCGCCGAGGTGCCCGGCACTACGGTCGACGGCCATGTCGGTCACCGTCGCCATCGCCGCTCCCGACGATGCCGACGAGCTGGTGTCCGCCCTCGACGGTCTGGTGCCCCAACTGTCGCGATCGAACCCGCCGCCGACTCCCGAGCAGGTGGCCGAGTTGCTGGCCGCGTCGGCCACCGACCAGTTCGTGGCTCGCGACGGGGACGGCGTGATCATCGGCGTGGCGACCCTCGCCACCTTCCGCATCCCGACGGGCGTGCGGGCATGGATCGAGGACGTCATCGTCGACGAGTCCGCGCGCGGGCAGGGCGTCGGCGAGGCCCTCACCCGCGCCATGCTGGCGCACGCGTCCGGGCTCGGCGCCGTGACCGTCGACCTCACCAGCCGCCCCGAACGCGACGTCGCCAACCGCCTGTACCTGCGCATCGGCTTCCAGCAGCGGGAGACGAACGTGTACCGGTATGACGTGCGGG
>JBBJOU010000303.1:0-3500 GCA_037724305.1 Acidimicrobiales bacterium | reverse complement strand
CGCCGCCGTGGTGGGCATCGCCGTCGGCGTCGCCTACGGCCGCGGTCGCAGCCGGAACAGCGACAGTGACCGCCGCACCGTCGACGCCTGACCGGTAAGCGACCGGGTGCCCGGGGGGCCACCGGTAGGTTCGCGTCAGTAGACCTCCGCATCTTCACCGAACCGCAGCAGGGCGCGACCTACGACGACCTGCTCGCCGTCGCCCGGGTGGCAGAGGAAGCCGGTTACGACGCCTTCTTCCGCTCCGACCACTACCTGGCCATGGGCGATGCGTCGGGGCTCCCCGGTCCGACGGATGCCTGGATCACCCTCGCCGGCCTGGCCCGCGACACCGACCGCATCCGCCTCGGCACCCTCGTCACCGCCGCCACCTTCCGCCTCCCCGGCCCCCTCGCCATCGCTGTGGCCCAGGTCGACGCCATGTCCGGTGGCCGGGTCGAGCTCGGCATCGGCACCGGCTGGTACGACGACGAGCACACCGCCTACGGGATCCCCTTCCCCCCGCTCGGCGAGCGCTTCGACCGCCTCGAGGAGCAACTCGCCGTCATCACCGGGCTGTGGGCGACCCCCGACGGCGAGACCTTCTCCCACGCCGGCGAGCACTACCCGGTGCGCGACAGCCCGGCCTTGCCCAAGCCCACCCAACGGCCCCGCCCGCCCATCGTGCTCGGGGGTGGCGGCCCCACCCGCACCCCGCGGCTGGCGGCGCGCTACGCGGACGAGTTCAACACCCCGTTCCTCTCGGTCGACGACTTCACCGCGGCACGGGACCGGGTGGTCGGCGCCTGCGAGGCCATCGACCGCGACCCGTCAACGGTGACGTTCTCGGCCGCCCTCGTGCTCTGCTGCGGCGCCGACGATGCCGAGGTGGGGCGCCGCGCCACCGCCATCGGACGTGAGCCCGACGAGCTGCGCGCCAACGGCGCCGCCGGCACCCCCGACGAGGTCGCCGCCACCCTCCGGGCCTTCGCCGCCGCCGGCGCCACCCGGGCCTACCTCCAGGTCCTCGACCTCGCCGACCTCGACCACCTCCGCCTCGTCGCCGCCGAGGTGGCGCCCCTTCTCGCCTGAGCCGGCGGGTTCGCGGCGGGCGCGGCGCCGTCCCCGACGGTGCGAGCCGACCGTCACCGTCTCTCGCCGTCGGCGCCACCGCAGCGGATCCGGGCCCGCTCGGTTCGGCCTGCCCGCCGCGCGGCTGGCGCGCAAGGGCAAGTTCAAGCGATCGGCGACCTGGTGCGCACATCGTCGCTGCCAGCACACCATCGGTGGCGCCCTGGGCGTTAGGGCAAGGGCGCCCGTGAGCGAGCGGTCTGCCGGGGGGACACCGGTTCAGACGGGACCGGTGTGCGCGCTGGCCCTCGACGGGGACCGGGGTGTCGGTGTCCACCCGTACAGGTGGCTCCGTGCACCCCGGTTCGCAGTGCTAGTGACCGGGGTGCAGCCCGCCACCCCTACGGGTGGTCACGGGCACCCCGGCGGCGGCCTGGTAGGCGGGGAACGCCGCCACCTCCTCGTCGACCTCGGCGGACGTGAGCACGACGGTGCGGGCAACGAGCAGTCCGTCGGTGGGCTCGCGGCGTCCGCCGGTGGTCACCGAGCGGGGCCACAGGTTCTGGACCAGGAGGACGATGCCGAGGCCGACCAGGGCGAGGCGCAGCACGGCGGTCGCGCCCGGCGCCGCCGCCCACGACCACGCCGCCACCGTCACGGCCGCCGTCGCCAGGGGCCCGCCGAGCACGGACACCACCTGGCGGGTACGGAACAAGGCTCGGTGGCGGGTGGCGGCGCGGGTGACGCCGCCGAGCAATACCCCCCGCAGCTCCACCGGCACCCGGCCCACCGCCAGGCGGCCCCACACCGGTCCCTCGCCCAGCACCACGCCGAAGGCCCGGAACCCGACGGCGGCGCCGGCGACGGCATGGCCGGCCTCGTGGGCGACGTTGTGGGTCAGGGCGGCCAACGCGACGGCGCCGGCACCCACGACCACCCGCTCGGCGGGTGCGCCCTCGTAGCGGAGGGCGAGCACCACGGCGACCGGGAGCAACGCCGCGAGTGCCACCAGGCTCCGCCCCCACCCGTCGGTCGCGGGAAGCCGCGGTCCCGTCGCGCCGGGGGGGCCCACGGTGGCCGCCGGCGCCTCGCCGTCGGCTCGGACCACGGGCGGTCCCTCCACGTCGGCGCCCTCGGCCTCGGTCACGGGCAGAGGCGGGTGATCGCCCACCCGGCGCCGGCGCGCTCGTAGAGGAAGCGGTCGTGCATGCGGAACGGGCGCTCCTGCCACAGCTCGACGGCGTCGGGTACGAGGCGGAGCCCGCCCCAGTGCGGGGGGCGGGGCACCTCGACGCCTTCGTAGCGAGCCGCCAGCTCCGCCCACCGGCGCTCGATCCACGCCCGGTCGGGAACGGACCGGCTCTGCTCCGACGCCCACGCCGCCAGCTGGCTGCCACGCGGCCGAGAGGCGAAGTAGGCGTCGGAGGCGGCGGGGTCGAGGTGCTCGACCCCGCCCCACACATGGACCTGGCGCCCGAGGGCGAACCACGGGAAGGTCATGCAGGCCAGAGGGTTCTCGGCCAGGTGGCGGCCCTTGCGGCTCTCGGTGTTGGTGACCCACCAGTAGCCCCGCTCGTCGACGCCCTTGAGCAACACGTGGCGGCTGAGGGACTGGACCGGCGGCCGAGCGGGCGCGGTGGCGAGGACGACGGCGGTGGGCTCCGGGAGGTCGAGGGCGTGGACCTCGTCCCACCACCGCCGGAACTGGGCGACGGGATCGGCGTCGAGGTCGGCCTCGTCGAGCCCGGCCGCGGCATGGGCCGCCCTCCGGGCGGCGACGGCGGCGGGGTCCACGTCCCCATGGTGGCGGCTGGGGCGTCGACGCGCACCCCGCCGGCCTACAGCAGCGTGAGCTGATCGCCCGGCGCGTCCGGGGCCCGCCGACCGCGGGGCGGGTCGACGGCGGTGGGAACGGGCACCGCCTCGCCGGCCAGGTGGCGAGCGGCGCGCGGCGAGGCCGAGGCCCCGCCCAGCCGGCGCACGAGCGCGTGCACGTGGTCGGCGACGCGCGCCTGTTCGACCTTGGGGACGTAGGCGCGGTCGCGGTAGCGGTCGGCCATGTCGGCCACGAGGTGGGGGTGGGTGACGGCGAGGCGTTCGAGGAACACCTCGCGGACGACGGGCCGGAGGTGCAGCACCACGGTGGAGATCGAGCGGGCCCCGGCGGCCACGCACGCCGCCACGACGGCGTCGAGCTGCTCCGGTGCATCGGACAGCCCGGGCAGCACCGGGGCAACGAGCACCCCGCACGGCACCCCGGCGGCGTTGAGGGCGGCCACCGCCTTGACCCGCTGACGGGGGTGCGGGGTGCCGGGCTCGGTGGCGCGCCACACGTCCTCGTCGAGGGTGCCGATGGAGAGGTTCACCCGCACGTCGGTGGTGCGGGCGGCGGCGGCCAGCAGGTCGAGGTCGCGAAGCACCAACGTCGACTTGGTGAGGATGGAGAACGG
>JBBJOU010000302.1:0-3524 GCA_037724305.1 Acidimicrobiales bacterium | reverse complement strand
GGCCTCGACGGCTTCCTGCTCGGTGTGGGCACCGGCGTTGGCCAGGTTGCCACCCTTGTCGGCGAGGTGGGCACGCACGAACCACTGGTGCATCTCGAGCGCCTCGGTCTGCTCGATGACCATGTCCTGGGTGACAGGGTCGAGCGTCTCGAGGCGCTCGATGGCCTTGCCGTGGTCGCCGAGGACACCGGCGTAGACGAGGTCGAGGGCCGACAGGTGGGCGATGGCATCGGCCCGCTGGACCGAGTAGTCGTCCCAGGTGCGGCCCTTCTCGATGGCCCCGGGCGTGCCCAGGGGCTCGCCGCCGAGGGTGGCGATGCGCTCGGCGGTCTGGTCGACCATGGCCGACACGGAGTCGACCTGCGGATCGAGCATCTGGTGGACCCCGATGAAGCTGGAGCCCACGACGTTCCAGTGCACGTGCTTGAGGGTGAGCTGGAGGTCGATCAGGGCGATGAGCCGGTGCTGGAGGAGCTCGCACACGTCGGCGGCGTCCTGAGGTGAGAGCCGGGAGCTGGGGAATGCCATGGTGCGATCAGTACCCCCCGGCGGCGGGCCGTACCCCTCCCAACGGGATCAGGCGGCAGGGGCCCGGTGCCGGCGCGACCGGCGCACCGGGGACCAGCCCGGCCCGGGCCTTGCACCGCACGCCGAGAGTCCCGGGTTCGTCATCGGCGCCATGGCGCAGTGCGCCCGGATCGATGTCGTCCAGCACGCCCGCCCCCTGCCCGCCGGCCGTCGGCGCCAACCGGGCGGTCGTGCGCCTTCGCCCTGGTAGCGGGCCGACGTGGCGGGAGCACGATCCCGCCACCGGGACGACGAGGAGGTTGCTAGATGCGGGTGTCCGGCGGCCGCTCGTCGACGACGCGACGCTCGGCGACGACCCCGCGATCGGCGGCGGCGTAGCGGGACCGACGGCTGGCGGTCACGGCGACAGCGATCAGCGCGATCACGACGCCGGCGATCATCATGATCGTCCCGATGGTGTCAATTTCGATGCCCTCGATGTCGGCGTTCACCGCGAACGCGAGCACCGCGCCGATGGCGGCGATGAGGATGCCTGCCCCGATACCCATGGTCCACTCCCTCCAGCGCCGAGGCTGATCCCCGACAGGCCGCGCTTCTACCCTGCTTCCGGCAATGCCAGCCACACCGGCCCCGCACCCCGATCGGGGGAACCGGGCCCTTGCGCGGGCGGGCGCCGGTGAGGTGGGGGTAGGTCGCGGTCTACGCCCCAGTACGGCGACAAACTGATGTCGGAGCTCCACGGCCCGGCCGCCCTGCTCCCCTGAGCGGTGCGCCCGCGGGGCTACCGTCGCCGAGGTGGGCTCCTCCTCCGGCGCGACGGTCCTGCCTGACGCGGCGCGTCGGGCGGCGACGGTGGCCGCCGAGCGCGCCGATGCCAGCGAGACGGCCCGCGCCCTGGACGGCGCCGTCGTGACCGCGCTCGTGGAGGGCGGGTTGATGAGGCTCCCGGTCCCCGCCGCCTACGGGGGGCCCGAGGCCGACCCCCTCGCCATGGTCGACGCCCTGGCGACGGTGGCCGCCGGCGACGGCGCCGCCGGGTGGTGCGCCATGATCGCCAGCACCACGGCGTCGATGGCCTGGTTCGCCGACCCGGGCTTCGCTCGGGAGGCCTACGGCGACCCGACGTCGATCACCGGCGGCGCCATCGCCCCCAACGGGGTCGGGACCACCGTCGACGACGGCTACCGGGTCACCGGACGGTGGCAGTGGGGTAGCGGCACCGCCCACTGCCGGTGGATCCTGGGCGGCACCCTCACCGACGACGGCGCCTACCTGCTCGCCTACGCCCCCGCCGAGCAGGTGGAGCTGCTCGACACGTGGTGGAGCTCGGGGCTGCGAGGGACGGGCTCGGGCGATGTCGCCTTCCACGACGTCCTCGTCCCCCGGCAGCGGTGCGTCCACCCGCTGGGCGCCACCCCCACCATCGACGGCGACCTCGGCCGCTTCCCCGTGTTCGGGCTGCTGGCGGCGAGCATCGCCTCGGTGGCGGTCGGCATCGCCCGCCACGCCGTCGAGGCGGTGGTGGACCAGGCTGGCGGCAAGACCCCCATGTTCTCGTCCTCGACGCTGGCCGCCTCGGCACTGGCCCAGCACGACGTGGCCGCCGCCGAGGCGGCGGTCGGTGCCGGCTGGGCGTTCCTCACCGACGAGCTGGCGATGTGCTGGGCGCTGGTCCAGGCCGGCGACGACGTGCCCGTCGAGCGGCGGGCCCGGTTGCGCCTCGCCGCCGTGCACGCCACCCGGGAGGCGGCCCGCACCGTCGACCTTGCCTACGAGACCGGCGGCGGGTCGAGCGTCTTCGCCGCCAACCCCCTCCAGCGCTGCTTCCGCGACGTCCACACCGCCACGCAGCACCTGATGGTGTCGCCGCGTGTGCTCGAGACCGTCGGCCGCATCCGCCTCGGCCAGGACGTCGATCTGTCGCTTTTCTGACGATCCGGGCGTCGTGGCCGGGGGTGGTCGGGGTGGTGAACTCTACCGGCGAGGTTTCGACTGGCGCGCGGTTGGGGGTACACAAGGCGCGGAGCCGTACGGCGCGAACCGGGCGACCCGGCATGATCTTCCCCGAACGGAGCACAGCCCACCATGGCGGACGGACAGCTTCCTCAGCTCGACCCGGGCGACGACCGCACTGCCTCCGAGGCGGCCGAGGCGTTCTGCGTCGGCGCCGCTCGCGAGTTCCTGCGGGGGTCCGGTGCCGCGCGTGGCGGGCCGGGCGATCGCACCGAGCCGCGCGATGGCGGGTCGGCGGCGGTCGCCGATGCCGACCTGGCCCGGAGCGCTGCCGGCGCGCTCCGCCGCCTGGCCGTCCTCGGCTGCGACGACCTGCTCGACGGGTACCTCAGCCCGGACCCGACCTCGGGCATCGCCCCCAGCTACGTCGTGCTGCGCTACGAGGTCGGCAACACCGAGCCCGTGGTGACCGAGACCCACCACTCGCCGGTCACCGCCCTCGCGGCCCTCGACGAGGACCTCGACGGCGCCGATGCCCAGGAGCTCACCGTCGTCGGCGCCACCGGCACGTCGTGGGTGCCGGTGCGCCGGGTGGGCGGTCTGCTCGAGTTCGCCGGGCTCCCCTTCGTCGAGATGGCCGGCCCGGCCGCCGTCGTCGACCGCGCCGTCCGCTGCTGGGAGGGCATCTTGTCGAGCTGGGCCCGCCGGCACGATGTCGCCGGCGCGGAGCGACTACCGGGTGGCGAGAAGGGCGCGACGGCGGGGCTCGCGGCCGATCCCGCAGTGCTGGCCGACGCAGTGGCCGCCGCCGTACGCGCCGAGCTCGGTCCCGTGGTCGACGCCATGGCCGGCGTCGCCGGTCGGCTCGACGAGGTGGTGCGCCGCCTCGGCGATCTCGTGGATGCCACCGCCCCGCTGGCCGACCACGACAGCCGCTGGCTCGAGCCGCAGAGCAGCTCGGCCGCCGGGCCCCGGCGACGCTGGGCGGCGCCGGCGCACCGCCGGAGCTGAATCGGCGAATGCCGAAAATGGCCCAGCGGTAA
>JBBJOU010000301.1:0-3531 GCA_037724305.1 Acidimicrobiales bacterium | reverse complement strand
CTCGAACTGGACGTACCGCTGGTGGCGGTGCCGACGGGGACGCTCAACCACCTGGCGCGCGACCTGGGGGTGGCGTCGGTCGACGACGCCGTCGCCGCCGTCCGCGCCGGTACCGCCATCCGCATGGACGTCGGGATGATCGCCGGGCGCCTCTTCCTCAACACCGCCAGCTTCGGGGCCTACACCGAGGTGGTCGACGCCCGGGAGCAACTCGAAGCGCGGGCCGGCAAGTGGCTGGCGCTCCTGGTGGCGCTGGTCCGGGTGTTACGCCGCCTCGAACCGTTCGATCTCGAGCTCGACGGTGTCCGGCGCTCGGTGTGGCTGGTGTTCGTGGGCAACTGCCGCTACTCGCCGCCCGGCTTCGGTCCGTCGTGGCGCGAGCGGCTCGACGACGGCCTGCTCGACGTCCGCCTGGTCGACGGCACCGACCCCTGGGCCCGGATGCGCCTGGTGGCGGCGGTGCTCACCGGCACGCTGGCGTCGTGCCCGGTGTACGAGGAACGCTCATGCGAACGCCTCGAGGTGCGCTCCCGCAGTGGCCCGCTGCGCCTGGCCGTCGACGGCGAGACGTTCGACGCCGCCGCCACGGACTTCTCGATCACCAAGCGGCCGCGGGCGTTGACGGTCGTCGTGCCCGACTGAGGAGCGTGCCCCCCACGCCGGCGCCCCGGTCAGCGCCGCAGGGGGTCGCCGACCTCGCGGTCGATGCCGTGCTCGTCGGCGGCCTTGATCGCGACGTCGGGGTCGAGATCACCGGACTCGGCCAGCGCGGACAGCACCGCCACCACCACGTGGGCGGCGTCGGTCTCGAAGAACCGCCGCAGCGCAGCCCGGGTGTCGGAGCGTCCGAAGCCGTCGGTGCCGAGGGTGGTGAACGACCGGGGCACGTAGCGCAGGATCTGGTCGGGGACGAGGTGCATGTAGTCGGTGACGGCCACGATCGGGCCGTCGGTGGTGTCGAGCTGGGACGTGATCCACGGGACGCGCGGGTCCTGCTCGGGGTGGAGGCGGTTCCAGCGCTGGGCCGACTGGCCCTCCTCGCGCAGCTTCTTGTAGCTGGTGACCGACCACAGCTCGGCGGCCACCTCCCACCGCTCGGCGAGCTCGGCCTGCGCCTCGCGGGCGGCGCCCTGGGCGGTGCCCGAGAACAGGATGGTGGCCCGCAACGCCGGGCCGTCGGGCGCCGCCGCCCAGCGGTAGGCGCCCCGGACGATGGCGTCGTCGATGCCCTCGTGACCGGGTTTGGCCGGCATCGCGTAGTTCTCGTTGTAGAGGGTCAGGTAGTAGAAGACATCGCGATCGGCATCCGCCGCGCTCGGGCCGTACATCCGCTCCAGTCCGGCCTTGATGATGGTGGCGGTCTCGTAGGCGAAGGCGGGGTCGTAGGCCTCGCACGCCGGGTTGGTGGCGGCGAGCACATGGGAGTGGCCGTCCTGGTGCTGCAGGCCCTCGCCCAGCATCGTGGTGCGCCCGGCGGTGCCCCCGAGCAGGAACCCGCGAGCGCGGGCGTCGGCCGCCTGCCAGATGAGGTCACCGACGCGCTGGAAGCCGAACATCGAGTAGAAGGTGAAGAACGGCACCACCGGTGTCCCCCGGGTGGCGTAGCTGGTACCGGCGGCGATGAAGCTGGCCATGGAGCCGGCCTCGGTGATGCCCTCCTCGAGGATCTGGCCGTCCTGGGCCTCGGTGTAGGAGAGCATCATCGAGGCGTCGACCGACTCGTAGCGCTGGCCGTGCGCCGCGTAGATCTTCAGCTCCCGGAACATGCCGTCCATGCCGAAGGTGCGGGCCTCGTCGGGGATGATCGGCACCACCCGCGAACCGAACGCCTTGTCGCGGGCGAGGTTGCGCAACAGGCGGGTGAAGGCACCGGTGGTCGACACCTCCTGCGTGCCCGACCCGGCGTCGAACTCGGCGAACACCTTGGCGTCGGGCAGCGCCAGCGGCCGTTGGGCCCGCACGACCCGGCGGGGGAGTGAGCCGTCGAGGGCCCGGCGCCGACCCATCATGTAGGTGTGCTCCGGTGAACCCTCGGGCGGGCGGTAGTACGGCGGCGTTGCGCCCTCCTCGACGGCCGCCTCGGGGATCTGGTCCTGGAGGTCGAGCCGGGTGCGGAGCGCCCGCAACTGCTCGTTGGTCATCTTCTTGATCTGATGGGTGGCGTTGCGACTCTCGACGGCGGCGCCCAGGGTCCACCCCTTGATGGTCTTGGCCAGGATGACGGTGGGGCCGCTCTCCTGCTCGGTGGCGGCCTTGTAGGCGGCGTAGAGCTTGCGGTAGTCGTGGCCGCCGCGCGGCAGCCAGCGCAGCTCCTCGTCGGAGAGGTGCTCGACGAGGCGGCGCAGCCGGGGGTCGGGCCCGAAGAAGTGCTCGCGGATGTAGGCACCGGATTCGGTGGCGAAGCGTTGGAAGTCGCCGTCGACGGTGGAGTTCATCTTGTCGAGCAGGAGGCCGTCGACGTCCCGCTCCAGGAGGTCGTCCCAGCCCCGGCCCCACACCACCTTGATGACGTTCCAGCCGGCGCCGCGGAAGATCGCCTCGAGCTCCTGGATGATCTTGCCGTTGCCCCGCACCGGGCCGTCGAGGCGCTGCAGGTTGCAGTTCACCACCCAGATGAGGTTGTCGAGGCCCTCGCGGGTGGCGAGCGAGATCGAGCCGAGGGACTCGGGTTCGTCGCACTCGCCGTCGCCGAGGAAGCACCACACCTTGGTCTGCGAGGTGTCGTCGAGGCGGCGGTTGTGCAGGTAGCGGTTGAAGCGGGCCTGGTAGATCGAGCAGATCGGGCCGAGCCCCATCGACACCGTGGGGTACTCCCAGAAGTCGGGCATGAGGCGGGGGTGCGGGTAGCTCGACAGGCCGCCGCCGATCTCGCGCCGGAAGTTGTCGAGCTGGTGCTCGGAGAGGCGCCCCTCGAGGAAGGCACGGGCGTAGATGCCCGGGGCGGCGTGGCCCTGGATGTGCACGGCGTCGCCGGCCAGGCCGTCGTCCTTGCCCCGGAAGAAGTGGTTGAAGCCCACCTCGTAGAGCGAGGCCGACGAGGCGAACGTGGCCAGGTGGCCGCCGATGCCGTCGGCCGCCTTGTTGGCCTTGACCACCATCACCGCCGCGTTCCAGCGGATGTAGGCCCGGATGCGGCGCTCGATGTCCTCGTCGCCGGGGAACCAGGGCTCCTCCTCAGGCGGGATGGTGTTGATGTAGGGCGTCGACACCGTGGCCGGGTGGCCGACCTGCAGTTGGCGCGCCCGTTCCAGCAACTTCGACATGAGGAACGTGGCCCGGGACCGGCCGCGTTGGTCGACCACGCTCGACAGCGAGTCGAGCCACTCCTGGGTCTCGGTGGGGTCGACGTCGTGGAGCTGTTGGACGAAGCCGTCGATGATCACCCCCCCATGCTCGCAGGAATCACGCCGGAGCGGGCGTGACGACTCGGTAACTTCGTCTCCCGGCGGCGCTGGAACGAGGGCGAGCGGCCCCTGCCCGGGGCGTAGGTGACATCCCGGCGAACGACGTCGGAACGCCCGGCCTGCGCCG
>JBBJOU010000300.1:0-3534 GCA_037724305.1 Acidimicrobiales bacterium | reverse complement strand
GACGAGGATCGTGCGCACTCAGGTCGTGGCGAGGTCGGGATCGTCGAGGTCCGCAACGAACTGGCGGTGCTCCTCGGGCGAGAGGGCCTCCGACAACAGCCGTTGGCGAGCACCGGGCGGAAGCAGTACCACGACCTCGCCGAGATCGACCACGGTCACCCGCCCGCCCTCGGTGAGACCCCAACGGCGACGTACCGATGCAGGAACTGACATCTGCCCGCTTCTCGACACCAGGAACTCGGTCGCACTCGCCATGGGTCAGTTCGCCCTCTCCACTTGGTGAGTCGCCACGCTACCAAGTGAGCCCGGACAGAGAGGGCAGATGACGCGCGGGAAGCGACGCTGGCCTCCACCGGTGATCTCGGGGCAGGCTCGTCGTCATGGCCGAGGACGTGACCGACGATGGGGTGCCGGGTCCGGTCGTGGACGGGGCGGGGTTGCGGGTGGCGGTGCTCGCGGCGCGGTTCAACGGGCGGGTGACCGTGCGGCTGCTGGACGGGGTGCTGCGGGGGCTGGCGGCTGGCGGCGTCGCTGACGCCGACATCACGGTGCGGTGGGTGGCGGGTGCGTTCGAGCTACCGACGTTGGCGCGGGCGTGGGCGCTGGGCGGTCGGGTGGACGCCATCGTCGCCGTCGGCTGCGTGATCCGGGGGGAGACCGCCCACTTCGACCTCGTCGCCGGTCAGTGCGCCGCCGGCCTGCAGCGGGTTGCCCTCGACACCGGTGTGCCCACCATCTTCGGCGCGCTCACCACCGAGGACCTCGACCAGGCCCTTGCCCGCAGCGAGGGGCCCGGCGGCCACAACGTCGGCGAGGAGGGGGCGCTGGCCGCCGTCGAGCTGGTCCGGCTCGTGCGCGAGGCGGGGGCCGGCGGAGCGACGGGATAGGAAGGGGGGCATGGTCACCACGCCCCGGGTGCTCGACGCCGAACCTGTCCGCACGCTCGACGCCTACGTCGCCAACGGCGGGGGGACCGGCCTCGACGCCGCCCGCAAGCTCGGTCCGGCGGCGACCATCGACGAGATCGACGCCTCGGGGCTGCGGGGGCGCGGCGGCGCCGGGTTCCCCACCGGCACGAAGTGGCGCACGGTCGCCGCCAACGCCTCGCCGGTGGTCCCCGCCACCGTCGTGGTGAACGGAGCCGAGGGCGAGCCCGGCTCGTTCAAGGACCGGGCGATTCTCCGATCCAATCCCTACCGGGTGCTGGAGGGAGCGCTGATCGCCGCCCACGCCGTCGGTGCCGACGGCGTGGTGGTCGCGGTGAAGGCGTCGTTCACCGCCGAGATCGCCCGGCTCCGCTCCGCCGTCGACGAGGTGCGCGCCGCCGGGTGGGCCGACGGGGTGGCGCTCACCGTCCACGAGGGCCCCGGCGCCTACCTGTACGGCGAGGAGACGGCCCTGCTCGAGGCCATCAACGGGCGACCGCCGTTCCCTCGCGTCGCCCCGCCGTTCCGCCACGGCGTCGAGGTGGTCGTCGACCTGCCCGCCGGCGAACCAGCCGGCGTCGGAGCCGGCGACATCGAGCTGGCGGGCGCCGACGCGGCGACGCCGGCGCCGCCCACGCTGGTCAACAACGTCGAGACGATGGCCCATGTGGCCGGGATCATGGCCGGCGGACCCGCCTGGTTCCGCTCGGTGGGGACGGCAGCGACGCCGGGCACGGTGGTGGTCACCATCAGCGGCAGCACGGTGCGCCACGGCGTGGCCGAGGTGGCGACGGGCACCCCGTTGCGCCGGGTCATCGACGACATCGGCGGTGGCCCCCGGGGCCAGCGGGTGGTCGCCGTGCTGTCGGGCGTGTCGAACCCGCTGCTGCTGGCGGACGCGCTCGACACCCCGCTCGACTTCGATGCCCTGACCGCCGTCGGCAATGGCCTCGGCGCCGCCGGGTTCATCGTCTTCGACGATACCGACGACCTGGTCGCCGTCGCCCACGGGGTCTCCCGCTTCCTCGCCGTCGAATCGTGCGGCCAGTGCACGCCGTGCAAGCAGGATGGGCGAGCCATGAGCGAGGTCCTCGAACGGCTGCGGCGATCATCGACCGCCTCCGACGACCTGACGACCCTGGCCGACCGGTTGGCAACGGTCACCGATGGTGCCCGTTGCTATCTCGCCCAGCAGCACCAACGGGTCGTCGAGAGCCTGCTGGAGGGCTTCCCCGAGGTGGTCGCGGCCCACGCCTCGGGCGCGGCGGAGGAGGTCGAGCCCTACCTCGTCGCCGCCATCGTCGACCACGACGGCGAGCGGTTCACCCTCGACGAGAGCCACGCCACCAAGCAGCCCGACTGGACCCACGACGACGAGGACTCTGGCGCCGCCCCTGCCGACCACATCGACCGCGACGCCGGCCCGACATGAACGGGCGCGGTTGGCTTGACGAGGCTCGGCGTCACACCATGGCCGCCCTCGGTCCGACAGGCCCCGTCTAAGGTCGCCCGCGTGCTGAAGCTGGTGCTGCCCAAGGGTTCGCTCGAGAAGGCCACCCTCGAGCTGTTCGAGGCGGCCGACCTCACCGTGCTCCGGTCCTCGGCGGTCGACTACAAGGCGACCATCGACGACCCCCGGGTCGACGACGTGCGCATCCTGCGCCCCCAGGAGATCCCCACTTACGTGGCCGACGGGTTGTTCGACGTCGGTATCACGGGTCGCGACTGGATCGAGGAGACCTCGAGCGACGTGGTCAGCCTCGGCGAGCTGCACTACTCCAAGGCCACCGCCAACCCGGTACGCATCGTCATCGCCGTGCAGCAGGGCTCGCCGTGGACCTCGGTGGCCGACCTGCCGGCGGGGGTCCGGGTGTCGACGGAGTACCCGGCGCTCACGCGGCGATACTTCGAGGCGCAGGGCATCGACGCCGACGTGCGCCTGTCCTACGGCGCCACCGAGGCCAAGGTGCCCGACATCGTCGACTGCGTGGTCGACCTGACCGAGACCGGCCGCGCCCTGCGGGCGGCCGGGCTCACGATCATCGGCGAGATCCTCCAGAGCTGGACCGAGCTGGTCGCCAACCAGGCGGCCTACGAGGACGCTGACAAGCGCCACGCCATGCTCCAGCTCAAGACCCTGCTCGACGGCTCGCTCGACGCCCGCGGCCAAGTGTTGGTCAAGCTCAACGTCGGCGAGGACGACCTGGCCGCGGTCATCGCCCTGTTGCCGTCGATGAAGTCACCGACGGTCTCGAAGCTCTTCGGCGACGACACCGCCTACGCGGTGGAGACGGTGGTGCCCAAGAGCAAGATCAACATCCTGATCCCCGCCCTGAAAGACGCCGGCGCCGGCGACATCCTCGAGCTCGCCATCGCCAAGATCGTCGATTAGGGCCATGCGCACCGGCACGGTGGTGGCCTTCGACGTGCGCCGGGGACTGGGCACCGTGCGGGGCGACGACGGCACCGAGCACGCCTTCCACTGCACCGCCATCGCCGACGGCACCCGCACCATCGACGCCGGCACCCGGGTCCGCTTCACCCTCGCCGCCCGGATCGGCACCTACGAGGCCGCCGAGCTCACCCGACTGCGGCGGCGCCGCCAACT
>JBBJOU010000299.1:0-3541 GCA_037724305.1 Acidimicrobiales bacterium | reverse complement strand
ACCACGACCTCAAGACCTACAAGGGCTGGGCCCTCGTCACCGGCACCGGCCCCCGACCCATGGTCCCCCCAGGACACCCCGACCACCCCCGCACGGGTGGCGCCGGAGATGACCCCCCGCCATGAACACCGGTCGCGTTCATCGACGGACAACGTCGACCGTGAGCCTGCGAACGTCGCTTGGCTCGAACCCGCGACGCAGCGACGATGACTTCGTTGAAACCACCAGGCTTCCTCGGCAACGTCATCTGGTCACGACGGCACGCACGCAGGAGTCGCCGGCGCCGTTCGAGCTCATGCTCCGTCGCGCCGACGACACTGAGATCGCGAGAGCACCTGGCCCAGCATCGTTGTCCCGTACCACGGGCAACCGGTGGTCAACGTGAGCGCACCCGCCGAGGTTCGCACCGACGGATCGCGCCGCCGACGAGCGAAGACCGACGAACGACGGCACCATGGGTCTGTGACCTGCTCCGTACCCCGCAACATCGACGACGTGCTGGCCGGCGTCGATGAGTACTGGTCCCCAAGAACCATCGCCGTCGTCAACGACTACGACGCGAGGGTCGTGAAGGTGCAGGGCGAGTTCACCCGGCACCGCCACCCCGAGACCGACGAGTTCTTCCTGGTTCTGTCGGGGAGCCTGACGATCGGGATGGTCGAGGGCGACGTCGTCCTCGGCGTCGGCGACACCTATGTCGTCCCCCGAGGAACGTGGCACCAGCCCTATGCCGCCGCCGAGACCACGTTGTTGCTGTTCGAGCCCAGCGACACCAGCAACACCGGCGACACGCCCAGCGAGCTGACGGCGCGCCGACGACTCGTCTGAGGTCGAGGCCGCCGGCACGCCGCCCACGCCGGAGCCGACGTCGAAGGATGGGTCGACGGCCGGCGACGTCCGCAGGTCGGGCCGGCGGACGGTGAACGCTTCGTTGCCTCGGTGCGGCGCCGGCCACGGGCCGTCTACGGTCACGGGCTGATGAAGGCCCTCCGCAGCTTCACCGTCCGCCCGTCGCTCCCGCCGGAGCTCAGCGCCCTCGAGGTGCTGGCCATGAACCTCCGGTGGTCGTGGGACGACGGCACCCGCGACCTCTTCCGGTGGGTCGACCCCGAGCAGTGGGACGCGTCGGTGCACGACCCGGTGCGCCTGCTCGGCCTCGTCGCCCCCGAACGCCTCGAGGTCCTCGCCGGGGACCCCGGCTTCCTGCGCTTCCTCGACGAGGTCCACACCGGGCTCTCGCTCTACCTGTCGAAGCCCCGCTGGTTCCAGGCGCGCGAGGGCTCCAGCCCGTTGCGCTCCGTCGCCTACTTCTCGCCCGAGTTCGGCATCGCCGAGGCGCTGCCCCAGTACTCCGGCGGCTTGGGCGTGCTCGCCGGCGACCACCTGAAGGCGGCCAGCGACCTCGGCGTGCCGTTGATCGGCGTCGGGCTCTTCTACCGCCGCGGCTACTTCCGCCAGAGCCTCGATGCCACCGGTTGGCAGCAGGAGCGCTACCCCGACCTCGACCCCTACGGCATGGCCCTGTCGCCGGTCGCCGACGCGGCCGGCGCCCCGGTCACGGTGCCGGTCGACCTGGCCGGGCGCACCCTCACCGCCCGGGTCTGGCGGGCCGACGTCGGGCGGGTGCGGCTGTTCCTCCTCGACAGCGACATCGACGACAACGACGCCGATCTGCGCGAGGTGACCGATCGCCTCTACGGGGGCGACACCGAGCACCGGCTGCAACAGGAGATCCTCCTCGGCATCGGCGGGGTGCGGGCCCTCCAGGCCGTCGGCGTCGACGCCCAGGTGTTCCACACCAACGAGGGCCACGCCGGCTTCCTCGGCCTCGAGCGCATCCGCCAACTCGTGGCCGCCACCGGGTTGACCGTGCCCGAGGCGCTCGAGGCGGTGCGGGCCGGGAGCCTGTTCACCACCCACACCCCGGTGCCGGCGGGGATCGACCGCTTCCCGCGAGAACTGATGGAGCGGTACTTCTCGGCGTGGGCGACCGAGGTCGGCATCGGCTTCGACGACCTGATGGCCCTCGGGCACCGCGCCGGCGACGGTCCCGACGAGCGGTTCAACATGGCGGTCATGGGGCTCCGCCTGGCCGGGCGCAGCAACGCCGTGTCCGCCCTGCACGGTGAGGTCAGTCGCGACATGTTCGCCGACCTGTGGCCGGGCGTCCCCGCCGACGAGGTGCCGATCACGTCGGTCACCAACGGCGTGCACGCCGGCACGTGGGTCGGGGCCGAGATCGGCGACGTCCTGTCGCGCTACGTCCTGCCCGAGTGGGACCAGGCCGGCGCCGACCGCTGGCGCCGCATCGACGACGCCCGCGATGACGAGCTGTGGCGGGCCAAGCACGTCGGCCGCGAGCGGCTCGTGGCCTTCGTGCGGCGCCGCCTGCGCGAGTCGCTGCTGGCGCGGGGCACGTCGCCGTCGGACCTGTCGTGGTGCGACGAGGTGCTCGACCCGGCGGCGCTCACCATCTGCTTCGCCCGTCGCTTCGCCACCTACAAGCGGGCGACGCTGCTCCTGTCGGAGCCGGAGCGGCTGAAGTCGATGCTGCTCGACGCCGACCGGCCCGTGCAGTTCATCTTCGCGGGCAAGGCCCACCCCGCCGACGAGTACGGCAAGGCCATGATCCAGGGCGTCTGGCGCTTCGCCGCCGAGGCCGGCGTGCGCCACCGCTTCGTGTTCCTCGAGGACTACGACATCGCCGTCGCCCGCGCCCTCTACCAGGGCGCGGACGTGTGGCTGAACAACCCCGTCCGGCCCCTCGAGGCGTGCGGCACATCGGGCATGAAGGCGGCGCTCAACGGCGCCCTCAACTGCTCGGTGCTCGACGGGTGGTGGGACGAGTGCTTCGACGGCCGCAACGGATGGGCGATCGGCTCGGTCGAGGGCGTCGACGACACCGAACAGCGCGACAAGGTCGAGGCGGCCACCCTGTTCAGCCTCCTCGAGGAGTCCGTCGTGCCGTTGTTCTATGACCGGGGTCGGGCGACGGCGCCCGCCGGCTGGTTGCGCACGGTCAAGCACGCGTTCGCCACCCTCGGCCCGGCGGTCACCGCCAGCCGCATGGTGCGCGACTACGTGCTGGACCTCTACGAGCCCACCGCCGCCCAGGCCGACCGCCTCGGCGCCGACGCCCTCGCCCCCGCCCGGGCCCTGGCGGCATGGAAGACCAGCGTCCTGGCGGCCTGGCCCGGTGTGCACGTCGACACCGTCACCACCGACGACGGCCCGGCGGACGTCGGCACCGACCGCACGGTCGACGCGGTGGTGCACCTGGGAGAGCTCACTGCGGAGGACGTCGAGGTCCAGCTCCTCCACGGTCCTGCCGGCCCCGACGGCGAGCTCGTGCAACCAGAGATCATGGTCATGGCGCCGGCGGGCGAGGCCGGCGACGGGCACCGCCGCTACGCCGCAACCTTCAGTTGCGGTCGTGCCGGTCGCCACGGCATCGCCGTGCGGGTGGTGCCCGCCCACCCCGACCTCGCCACCCCGCTGGAGCTCGGGTTGACGGCGGCGCCGAGCCCAGCGCTGCGCTGAG
>JBBJOU010000298.1:0-3553 GCA_037724305.1 Acidimicrobiales bacterium | reverse complement strand
CCGAACGGCACGTGCCGCCTCAGGCGGCCGATGCGCCGGCCTTCTCGCGCACTGCGTTGACGGCCCGCTTGACCAGCCGGCGGGCGGCCTCGGCGGTCACGCCGAGGGTGTCGCCGACCTCGCGATAGCTCTGCTTGCGACCGTCCTGGAGCCCGAAGCGAGCCTCGACGGCGTAGCGGGCCCGCTGGTCGAGGATGTCGAGGAGGCTGGAGACCATGGTGGTCTCCTCATGCGCCAGCACGAGATCCTCGGGACCGGGCTTGGCGTCGGCGATGAGGTCGACCAACTCGCTGCCGTCGTCGTCGCCGATGGTCCGGTCGAGCGAGGTAGGGGTGGTGAGGCGATGGAGCTCGGCATGGCCGGCATCCAGCTCCTCGCCCTCGGCGCTCGCCGCCCGGAGCGCCGCCCGGAGGCTGGCCGACCGGTCACCGGGCAGGCGTACGAGGCTGGCCTTCTGGTCGAGGGCCCGGCCGATGGCCTGGCGGATCCAGAAGGTGGCGTAGGTCGAGAACTTGAAGCCCTTGCGCCAGTCGAACTTGTCGACCGCGTGCTCGAGGCCGAGGTTGCCCTCCTGCACGAGGTCGAGGAGCTCCATGCTCGGGGGGAGGGGGTAGCGCCGGGCCACGCTGACGACCAGGCGGAGGTTGGCGCGGATGAAGCGGTCCTTGGCGGCGGCGGCCTCGATGACCGCCTTGCGCAGGTCACGGCCACGCTCACCCGCATCGAGGCGGACGCGGGCGTCTCGGCCCCGCTCGATGGTCTGGGACAACTCGCGCTCCTCCTGGGCGTTCAGGAGGGCGACCTGCCCGATCTCGTTGAGGTACTGACCGACGGAATCACTCATGACATAACCTGACAACCCTCTGGGGCGCTCATGCATTCCCCGGACGTTTGGTGGCTGGGGCGTTCTCGGGTGCGCAGACCGAGTGTTTCGGGCCGCTCCCGTTCTACGGTGCGCAGTACCCATCGGACGCCCGTGTGACACGGTGAGCGGCGTCGGCGTGACCGACGTCATGGGTAGCGAGACCGCCCGTGGACCCCGTCCCCCCGGCGGAGGGCACTAGACAGGACGTCCGTGCCCGCCAGCGTCGCCCCCGGGGACGAGACCGGCACCGGTGCGCCGGCGCCACCCGACCCCGCCTGGCGCCGCATCGGGCTCTTCGGCGGCACCTTCGATCCGCCCCACGTCGGCCACCTCGTCACTGCGGTCAACGTTCGCCATGCCCTGGGCTTGGACGTCGTCCTCCTGGCGGTGGCGAACGATCCCTGGCAGAAGAGCCATGAGCGCCAGTTGTCGCCCGCTGCCGACCGCCTGGCACTGACCCAGGCGGCGGTCGGTGCCGTGCCCGGGCTCGAGGCCAGCGATCTCGAGCTGCGACGCGGGGGCACGTCCTACACCGCCGACACCCTCGCTGAGCTGGGCGATGCCCACCCCGGCGCCGAGCTGTTCCTCGTGCTCGGGAGTGACGCGGCGGCGGGCCTTCCCACCTGGGCGCGCGTCGATGAGGTGCGTCGTCGCGCCCGCGTGGTGGTGGTGACCCGCCCGGGCGCCGAGGACGGCCGGCCACCGCCGGGCTGGGACTGGACCCGGGTCGAATCGCCCCGGCTCGAGGTCTCGAGCACCGACCTCCGGTCCCGGGTCGCCGACGGTCGCCCCCTCGACTACCTGCTCACCCCCGCCGTCCTGGCCGCCATCGACACGCGCGGTCTCTACGCCGGGTGAGCGAGCCGGCCCCGATCACGGTCCGGCGCCGGCAGGGGCGGGCGCTCTTCGTCGTGGCCGAGGTGCTCCTGCTGCTGGCCGTGCCCCTGCTCTCGGTCGTGGGCTTCCGAGCGGTGCTCGACACCACCGGTGGCCAGGTGGTCGACCCCGAGCTCGACCCCACCGAGCCCGGCTACGAGGCCGTGCTGGCCCGCACGCCCGTCGCGCTGGTGGCGGGCCTCGATCCTGCGGGGGGGCTCGACTGGGTCACCGTGCTCGTCCTGTCCGGCGCGGGTGAACGGGGCGGCGAGGTGCTCTTCCTGCCGACCGGAATCGTGATCGACGAGGTCGAGACCAGCCCGGGCGCAGCGGCGGGGCCGCCCCGCACCCTTGCCGAGGTGTGGACGGGCGACGGGCAGGAGGGGCTGACCATCGCCGTCGCCGCCCTGCTCGCCGCCAGCTTCAGTGAGGTCGTGGAGGTGGACGGGACCCGTATGACCAGCCTGCTCGGGCCGGTCACCCCCCTGGCCGTCGCCAATCCCGGCGAGGTGGTGGTGCCCGACGAGGACGGCGGCACCAGCGTCGCCATCGAGGCCGGACCGGTCGCACTCGGAGCCGGCGAGGTGCCCACCTACCTCGGCGGCCCGGCGCCCGACGAGTCCGACCTCACCCGCCTGGCCCGCCACGAGGTGTTCTGGCAGGCCTGGCTCGCCGCGGTGGCGGTGTCGGCCGACCCCGGCGTGGTGCCCGGCGAGGCCACCGGTGGCATCGCCCGCTACGTGCGCGGCCTGGCGGCCGGTCCCGTCACCGTCCAGGTCGCTCCTGTGGTCCCGTTCCCCTCGGCCGAGACCGGGGACGGCGCGACCGGGAGCGAGGCGGGCCCCGATGCCGCCGACGCCGCGGTCCCCGGCGAGCGCTTCGAGGTCGATCTCGTCGCGCTCCGGGCGCTGGCGAACGAGCTCATCCCCTTTCCGGGCGCGGCGACGCCCGGTGCCCGGGTGCGGGTGCGGGTACTCGACGGAGTCGGCGAACCCGGCCTGGCCTCGGCCGTCGCCCGCGCTGCGGTGCGCGGCATCAGCGCCGAGATCACCGTGATCGGCAACGCCGACCGTTTCGGGGTGACCGGCAGCCGGGTGCTGTGGATCGACGAGCCGGCCGAGGCGCCCGCCCGCCGCCTGGGCGAGGCGCTCGGCGTGGCCGACGTCGCCCGCGTCGAGGGCCCGAACCCCTTCGACGACGTCGACGTGACCCTGGTGGTGGGCGCCGACCTCGCCGCCGCGTACCGTTCCGGGGGGGAGGGCACGGTGCCTCTCCCCCCACCCGACGGAGGCGATCCCCCTGGCTGAACCCACCATGGACGACCCGATCCACATCGACCTGTCCGCCGTCGGTGGCGCCGCCAACGGCGAAGACGCCCGCTGGCCCATCGAGGCGGCGCGCGCCGCGGACGCGAAGTCGGCCACCGACGTGGTGGTGCTGGAGGTCGGCGCCCTCCTCGCCCTGACCGGCCACTTCGTCATCGCCACCGGTGCGAACGCCCGCCTGGTCCGCAGCGTCGCCGACGAGGTCGAGCGCCGCGTCCACGACGCCGGCGGCCCCAAGCCGGTGCGCGTCGAGGGTCGCGACGAGGCCACCTGGGTGCTGATGGACTACGGCGACTTCGTGGTCCACATCTTCTCGACCGAAGCCCGCGACTACTACGACCTCGAACGCCTGTGGGGCGACGTCCCCGTCATCGCCTGGCGCGACGCCGCCGTCCGCTGACGAGGAGTGGCGCGGCGAAGTCTGCCGAACCCAGTGGAGCTAAGGAGAATCGAACTCCTGACCTCTTCCATGCCATGGAAGCGCTCT
>JBBJOU010000297.1:0-3575 GCA_037724305.1 Acidimicrobiales bacterium | reverse complement strand
GCGCCCCGGGGCGCTGCTCGCCGAGGCGCAGGGGCGGCGGTTGCCGGTCGGCACGACGACGGGCTGAGCCGACCGGGGAGCGCGAGCGCCCAGCGAGCCGATCGGCGATGGGCCTGGGGGCGCAGCCCCCGGAGAGAGGCGACCGGTCCCGCCCGGCCCCTACACGCAGCGCACGTCGATGAGCCCCTCGAGGGCGGTCAGGTCGTGCGGGTTGCGGGTGTAGAGCGGGAGCTCGTGGGCCATCGCTGTCGCCGCGATCAGCACGTCGGCGATCCGCCCCCGCTCGCGTCGTCCCGCCGACCGGAGGGCACCGACCGCCCGGCCGTAGGCCCGAGCCGCGGCCGCGTCGAAGGCGATCCCGTCGAAGGTCGTCGCCGCCCATTGGAGCCGGTCCTGGCGGCGGGCTCGTTCGTCGAGGTCGTCGGTGGCGTGGGGGCCGACGGCGAGCTCGGCCAGCGTGATGGCCGAGATGGCCGACTCGTCCGGCAGGGCGTCGGGGTCGATGCGGTCGTGGTCGATCACCACCGAGGTGTCGAGCAACCCCCGCGTCGGCTCAGCCACCGAGGTCCTGGTCGACCAGCGCGTCGAGGTCGGCTCGGAAGCGGGCGGCGTTGATGGAAGGTGCCACACGGGCGCCCGCCGCCACCACGGCCCGCGGGACGAACCGGCGGGCGCCGAGAGGCCGGAGCTCGGCCACGGGTGTCCCGTTGCGGGTCACCACGAACGTCTCGCCGGCCTGGACGGCTCGCAAGACGCTTCCCGAATCGTTGCGGAGGTCGCGCTGGCTGATGGTCGAGGTCACCCCCAGAGCGTAGCGCCTGTAGCACCCTGTAGCGGATCAGAACTGGGTGAGGAGGAAGAACAGGTTGTTGGCGATCACCGCGCCGTAGACGACGGTGGCGAGGCGGACGCGGGTCTGCTTGCGGTAGAGGGCCAGCACGAGGCCCAGCTTCACGATGAGGAGGAGGGCCAGGCCGGGCCAGCCGAGGTCGGTGAGCAGCCGGGCGAGGGGGTTCTGCTCCTCGCCGCCGAGGGCGCCGAGGATGTAGGCGGTGGTGGCCACGTCGGCCACCTGGAGGGCGGCGAGCGACCAGTAGGTGCGGTTCCCGACGCTGCGCTCGACGAGCGGCTCGGGGAAGAAGGTGACGGCCATGGAGAGATCCTTCCCGATGGCCCGGCGCATCTCTACCTCGCGGGACGCCCCCGGGGCAGATTTCCGATCTCGTCCCGCCGGTTCTGCCGACTCTGCCGCGAACGCACCCACCGCGGTGGGCCGTTCGGCCCATGTCCGGGGGCGCGGCCGGCCCGAACGGGTGGTGGCGGCCTGGTCACGACGGCGCCGTCGGCCGCTCCCCGACTCCCGGATCGCGCCCTCAGCGGGCGACGGCGCTGCCGACGACCTGGTCGCCGTCGTAGACCACCACCAGCTGGCCCGGCGCCACCCGGCGGCGGGGACGGGACCACCGCAGCGCGTGGCCACCGGGGGCGAGCTCGGCGGGGGTCGCCTCACCGTGGGCGCTGCACTGGGCCAGCACCGGGCCGGACACGGGGGTGTCGGCCCACGTCCAGCTGGCGGGCGAGACGGCCTGGATGTCGACGAGGAGGTCGGCCTCGGCGCCGACCACCACCTCGGCGGCGGCGACGTCGACGGCGATCACGTACCGGGGCTCGGCGCCGCCGCCGCCACCCAGGCCCCGGCGCTGGCCGACCGTCACCAGCTCGACGGCGGCGAGATGACCGACAGGCCGGCCGGCGGTGTCGACGACGCGCCCCGGCGTGAGCGCCAGGCGGTCGCCGAGGAAGCCCCGACGCCCGGGAGCACGGCGGATGAAGCACACCTCCTGGCTGTCGGGCTTGGCGGCGGTGACGAGGTCGAGGCGGGCGGCCTCGGCGCGTACGTCGAGCTTCGTCGTGGTGCCCACCGGCAGGAGCGTGCGGGCGAGGGCGCGCTGGTCGAGCACGCCGAGCACGTAGCTCTGGTCCTTGGCGGCATCGACGCCCCGGGCCAGGCGCCGGGTGCCGTCGGAGCGCTCCACCACCCGGGCGTGGTGGCCGGTGGCGACGGCGTCGAAACCGAGGGCGTCGGCGCGGCGCAGGACCTTGCCGAACTTCAGGTGGCGGTTGCACTCGACGCACGGGTTCGGCGTGCGTCCGGCGGCGTGGGCGGCCACGTAGGGCTCGACCACGGCGGCGGTGAACTCGTCGCCGAGGTTGAACACGTGGTGCTCGACCCCGATGCGGTCGGCCGCCCGGCGGGCGTCGTCGACGTCGGCCACCGAACAGCAGCCGGTGTCGGACTCGCCGCCCCACAGCTTGAGGGTGACGCCCACCACGTCGTGGCCGGCGGCGACGAGGCGGGCGGCGGCGACGGAGGAGTCGACGCCGCCGGAGAGCATGACCAGGACGCGCACGGTCGGCGGATGCCCTCAGGCGGCGGACCGGCGGAGCCGGGCCACGGCGGGGGGGATGACGGCGAGGGCGGCGTCGACGTCGGCCGTCGTCGTCGTCGGTCCCAGTGAGAGGCGCAGCGCCCCCCGGGCAAGGCCGGCGGGGACGCCCATGGCGGCGAGGACGTGCGACGCCTGCTGGGCGCCCGACGAGCACGACGACGCCGCCGAGGCGCAGATGCCGGCCTCGTCGAGGAGGAAGAGCAGCGCCTCGCTCTCGACGCCGGGGATGCACAGCGGGGCCGCCCCGGCGATCTTGTGGGCGCGGTCGGGTGCCGGGGCTCGCGGCCCCGCCGAGCCCACCCCGGTCTCGACGAGGTCACCGACGGTGGCGGCGAGCCCCGCCACCAGGCGAGCACGCTCGGCGCCGATGCGGGCCACGACGTCGGCGCGCTCGGCCACGGCGATGCCGGCAGCGACCGCCATCGCCGCCACCAGGGCGACCGGCGACGTGCCGCTGCGCCGGCCCCGCTCCTGGCCCCCACCGAGCAGGCGGGGGACCAGGCGGACCCCGTCGCGCACGACGAGGGCACCGACGCCCTTGGGGCCGCCGAACTTGTGGGCGCTGACCGACACCAGGTCGGCGTCGGTGGTTGCCGCCGCCAGGTCGAGCCACGGGAGGGCCTGGACGGCGTCGGTGTGCACGAGGGCACCGGGGCAGCGCTCGCGCACGCGTTCGACGACGGCGGCGAGCGGCTGCACCGTCCCCGTCTCGTTGTTGACCAGGTGCACCGACACCACCGCCACCCGCGACCCGAGCTCGACGAGGGTGGCGTCGAGGGCGGCGAGGTCGATCACGCCCCGCTCGTCGACACCGACCAGCATCCCGCCGGCGGCCTCGACGGGGTGGAGCACGGCGTGGTGCTCGGTGGCGGTGGCCACTGCCACCGCGCCGGCGGGCGCACCCCCGGCGGCGGCGAGGGCACCGTTGACGGCGAGGTCGTCGGCCTCCGTGCCGCCCGAGGTGAGCACCACCTCGCCGGGGCGGCACCCGAGGGCGGCGGCAAGCTCCTCGCGGGCGTCGTCGAGGCCGCGCCGGGCGTCGCGGGCCAGGCGATGGCTCCCGCTGGGGTTGGCAAAGCGCGGCCCGAGGAAGGCGAGCATGGCCTCGACCGCCTCGGGGCGCAC
>JBBJOU010000296.1:0-3578 GCA_037724305.1 Acidimicrobiales bacterium | reverse complement strand
GAGGACAACCTCTACATCCAGGCCCGGTTCGCTCCCCGCGCCGAGAGGGGCCGAGCCTCGCTCGGGCCGGGACTGTTCTACCGCCTCGAGCTCGGCTGCCTCCTGGAGATCCTCTGTGTCGACACGACGTGGGGGGCCGAAACCGGTACGCACTGGTTCGACGAGGCCGATCACCGGCATTGGCTCGAAGCCGCGCTGGCCGACGGCGACGCCCGGTGGCGCATCCCGTTCTGCCACCATCCCGCCTGGGGGGCGGGCCCCCACCACGAGGGGATGGCCGAGCAGGTCGATCGACTGGTGCCGCTCTACCAGGAGGCGGGGGTGCGTCTCCTGCTGCACGGCCACGAGCACAACTTCCAGCACGGGCGCATGGACGGCCTCGACTACCTCGTCGCCGGCGGCGGCGGGAAGCGCCAGTTGCTCCCGCCCACGAGATGCGAGGAAGCGGGGACCGTGTCCTGGTCGTCGGAGCCGCACTGCCTGCTCGTGCAGGTCGCCGAGGACCACCTCACGGTGGTGCCCTACGGTCCCACCGCCCCCGGCGGGCAGCCGGTCCCGATCGTCCGCCAGACCCCCGCAGGCCAGCACCTCGACGCCCCCATCGCCATCGCCTGGGATCCCGAGCGGCGGGGTGCCGGTAGGTGACGCCCTACCCGGGTGCGAGCTCGACTTGGGTACGGTGGGCCGAGGCGAGCGGGTGGCGACCCGTCGGGACACCACGAAGGGTCAGCGAATGGAGGGCAGGGGTTGGGTGGCGGCGGCGGCTGCGGTCGGGCGTCGCCCGGCGCTGTGGCCGACGGCGGCCCGCCAGGTCCGCCGCCTGGCGCGGCGAGGGTGGTGGCGCCGCCCGCCTTTCCTCCCCCTGCCCGACCGGGGGTGGGTGCGGTTCCGGGCGCTGACCCAGTACGGCGATCCCCGCCACGCACCGAACGGTGAGGACGTCGTCGGGTGGCTGGCCTGGGTGCGCGATGCCGATACGGGCCGCGTGCGGGCGACCCGGAACCGCAGCGCCGATCGAGCGGTCGGGCGGTAGGTTCGCCGCCCATGAGTCGGGCCCTCGTGCTCAACGCCTCGTTCGAGGCCCTCGGCACCGTGCCGGCTCGGCGCGCCGTGGTGCTCCTCCTGGCCGGCAAGGGCGACTGCGTGCACGCCACCGGTGTGGTCCTGCACGCCGAGCGCCTCGAGGTGCCGGTGCCGTCGGTGCTGCGCCTCCGGACGTTCGTGTCCGTGCCCTACCGCCGGCGGGTGGCGGTGAGCCGCAAGGCGGTCATGGCCCGCGACGGCCACCGCTGCCAGTACTGCGGCGCCCGTGGTGACTCCATCGACCACATCCATCCCCGCAGCCGCGGCGGCACCCACACCTGGGACAACGTGGTCGCCGCCTGCCGGCCGTGCAACGTACGAAAGCGCGACCGCCTGCTGGTCGACACCGGCATGCGCCTGCGCTGCCCGCCCCGGGCGCCCATCGGTGTGGCGTGGGCCATCGTCGCCGGCGGCGTCGTGCCGATCGAGTGGCACACCTATCTCGGCATCGACACCCGGGTCGCCGCCCCCGAGCCGTCCTGGGACGACCTCGCCTGGGACGAGCCCGCCGTCGCCGGGTGACATCCACTGACCGAGCCGTCCTGGGGCGACGTCGCCGGGGACGAGCCTGCCGTGGCCGGGTGAGCTGACCCGGTGACGGAATGGGCGGTGGAGCGCGCCACCGGGCCCGCCGCCGCCTTCCACTCCCGACCGCTGCCCGACCCCGCCGGGCGCCTGGTCTGGGTGCTCGAGGTCGACCGACCGGCGCTGGTCCTGGGCTCCACCCAGGCGCCGGAGGTCGCCGATGCCGGCGCCTGCGCCGCCGCCGGCGTGGAGGTGGTACGCCGCCGCAGCGGGGGCGGGGCAGTGCTCCTCGACCCCGGCCGGGTGCTCTGGGTCGACCTCGTCGTGGCCCGGGACGACCCCCTGTGGGACGACGACGTCGGCCGGGCGGCGACCTGGGTGGGACGGGCGTGGGCCACCGCCCTCGCCGCCGTCGAGCCCGACGCCCCCCCGCCCGCCGTCCACGAGGGCGCCCTGGTGCGCACCGCGTGGTCGGACCTGGTGTGCTTCGCCGGCCTCGGCCCCGGCGAGGTGGTGCGCGCCGGCGCCAAGGTGGTCGGCGTCAGCCAGCGCCGCACCCGCGCCGGCGCCCGCTTCCAGTGCGCCTGCGCCCTCGGCTGGGACCCGGCCCGCCTCGCCTCCCTCCTCGCCCTGCCGGCGGGGGACCGTGCTCGCCTGACGGCCGATGTCACCCATTCGGTGCACCCGGCGAGCGCGTCGCCGTCGGCCATCATCGACGCCCTGCTCACCTCCCTTCCCGGGCCAATCTAGCTAAATAGCTAGATGACGGCAGTACTGGCGAGATAGCAGTGACCACGACGTCGCCCATACGTCGAGCAGCACTCGAGACGCCCGACGGGGCGATCATGACAGGGTTCCAATAGCGCAGTCGGTGGTCTGTTGGGCAGCAATGTCGAGGGTTGTGATGCAGGCCACCCCTACGGGCCCGGAATCGTCGACCATGAATCCGGGGGGAGGCCCACCGACAGGAGCTGGGAGACGGATTCCGAGTTCGACATCAGCGGGCTGGCGGCCGACCGATCGAACGGCGCCGTCGGCGGCGAGGACGTACGTCTCTCCGGTGCTCGTCGTGGCATCGGTGATGACCTCGTCCGGCGCTGTAACCGATCCGGCCGCCTCTCGCCACCCGTCTGTCGGACTCCATTGCTGGAGCGGGTCTCGGCGCGAGCCAGCGAGGAAGCCGCCGGCGACGCAGCGCGCGGCGACGGCCGCAGCGGCGTCACTCGCGACGCGCCCGCCGTCGAGCTCCACCACCGATCCGTCATCGCCGACCGCCGAGACCACCAGCGTCGTCGAATCGTTACGGCTGGCGGGCGCAGCCGTCACCGGCGCCTCCGACGGGGCAGCCTCCTCCCCGCCGACCGAGGCGTCGGAGAGGCGGTAGAGCGCCCCGTCGACGGTGCAGAGCTCCCCCCCCGGATCAGCGAACGAGCGGACGACGTCCCCGTCCGGTGAGAGCTCCACCACCTCGCCCTCGATCCGCAGCAGGAGCGACTCCCGACCCCCGCCTCGCACCAGGCCGGCCGCGAACTGCTCGGCGTCTGTCCCCGAGGCCGTGCCCAAGGCGACGCGCGTCCGCTCCTGGCCGTCAGGGTCGAGGACCACGACCACGGCCTCGACCTCGTCACACGGATCGGGCGCGACCGCGGCGTTCACGCAAGCGTTGCCCACCAGCGCGAAGCCGTCCCCGAAGGCCGTCACGCGCAGCGCCAGGAGCGCCGGGAGCTCGAACCGGGGCGACTGCTCTCCCCCGGCGCCGAGCACGACTCCCTCGCCCGACACCCCAATGACCAGCGCTCCCTCCGTGCCGGCCGACACCGCCAGCGGAACGAGACCGTCGACCTGAAAGACCCGAGCAGGCGTGACCGGGACGGGCTGCGTCTCGACTGCGTCAACGTCCTCGTCGTCGGCGTTCGAGCAGCTTGATGCCGCAACTATCGCCGCAGTACTACATGCGATCACCCGCAAGA
>JBBJOU010000295.1:0-3585 GCA_037724305.1 Acidimicrobiales bacterium | reverse complement strand
CTCAGACCAACGGGCGGAGGGTGGCGCGCAGGGTGGTCGCCGCTTCGATGACCTGGTCGGGGGCGGCGTCGGGGTCCTCGAGGGTGGTCATGACGGCGGCGGCCTGGGTCTGGATCGCCGTCCACGCCCCCGGCGAGAAGCCGTAGGGCGGGCGGGTGCCCTCCACCGCGGCGGCGGCGTCGTCCATGGCGATGATGGCGGCGCTCTCGTCGGGGTCGTGGACGAGGCGGTCGGCGGCGAGGAACAACGCCGACATGGTCTCCACCTCGGCCAGCGACCCGGCCTCGGCGCCGGCGGCGGCGTCGCCGTCGTCGGCGCCGTCGTCGATCGGCAGCTGGTCGGGGAAGTCGATGCCGTCGATGATCTCGTCGACCACCGTCTCGGCGTCGGTGGCCACGACGAGGTCGCCGTCGTCGTCGAAGAGGTGGTCCACGCTGCGCCCGGCGAGCTGGGCGACGAGGTCGCTGCGCTGGTCGTGGTCCCAGTCGGAGAGGTCGTAGACGAGCACGTCGGCATCCTCGTCGAGCCACTCGGCGACGGGGGGGCCGTTGTCGGCGACGGCCTCGGCGCCGGCCTCGTCGAGCAGGGCGTCGACGGCGGCCTCGTCGGAGGTCCGCACCACCAGCGCGGTGCCGTCCCAGGCGTGGTCGATGCCGTCCGCCTCCAGCAGCTCGTCGACGGCAAGGCGCTGCTCGTTGGTCGCGGCCGCGTAGTCGTAGCCGAGTTGCGGGTCGCCCTTGTCGCCCACCTCGTCGGGGCGCAGCGGGCGGCGGTCGACGAGGGCGACGAGGCACGTGGTGCACACCGCCACCTCCTCGACGTAGTCGGCGCCGCACAGCGCGCACCAGCGACTGGTGATCATCAGGAGCCTCCGTCCGAAGGTTCGGCGTCGCCGGGCGGGCGCCGCACGAGCACCCACCGTCGCAGGAAGGCGTGGACCCGGTCCAGCTCGTCGACGACGACGTCGGGCCGGCCCCACCCGTGCCCCTCGTCCCGGTAGACGTGGAGATCGACCACACGGCCGAGGTCGCGCAGGCGCGTCGCCATCGTCTCCGCCTGCTCGACGGGCACCACCTCGTCGGCCGAGCCGTGGAGCAGCAGCACCGGCGCTCGGATCGACTCGGCGAGGTGCAGCGGCGAGCGGGACCGGTAGCGCCCGGCGGCGGCCGGGAGCCCGCCGACGAGGGTGGCCGGGTAGTGACGCTCGAAGCGGTGGCCACGCTCGGCCAGGTCGAAGAGGTCGGTGACCGCCGAGAGGGCGACGCCGGCGGCGCAGTCGTCGACGTCGAGCTCGCCCCAGCGCCCGTGCATCGCCTGTTGGTGAGCACGCCCGTGGCCGGTCGAACCGCGATGGTCGGGCACGAGGATCGCCCACCCGCGTTCGAGGAACCAGGCGAAGCGGGCGTTGAAGGTGACGGGCCACTGGTCGGTGGGCCCGCCGTGCACCCAGCACAGCAGCGGCGGCGGGCCCTCGCCACCGCCCGCCGAGGCGGCCGGGCGGTAGAGGCGTCCCACGATGACGGTGGCGTCGTCGGTCGGCCACCGCACGACCTCGGGCTCGTCGAGGCCGGCCGCCTCCCAACCGGCCACCGGGCCGCGGGCGAGCGTCGTGCGCGCGGGACGGGTCTCGCGGCCGCCGGCGCCGCCGAGGTCGTAGGCCACCACCTGGTGCGGGGTGCGGGCGCCGGTGCGCACCGCCACCAGGCGGTCGCTGCGCCAGTCGAGGCCGGCGTGCACGCCCCGGGCCACGGTGCGGCGCACCGCCTCGGGCCGCTCAGGGTCGACCACCAGCACCTCCGCGAACCCGTCGACGTTGGTGCGCAACGCCACCTGGTGCCCGCTCGGGGAGAACGTCCAGGTGCGGATGCCCGGGCCCCACGTGGGGTCGCCGAGCTCGCCGAGCGACCCGTCGGCGCCGACCACCGCCACCGCCGCCGGGTCGAGGTCGGGACCGAGCACCCGCAGGTGCTGCCAGCCGCCCTCGTCGCTGAGCAGGCCGAGCCGGCCGTCGGCGGCGAAGCGGGGCTGGGCCACGGCGACGGCGTCAGGGGCGACCGCCCCGTCGAGGGACACGCCGCCGCCGCCGGCCACCACCCGGGCCGGCGTCCTGGCATCCGCCGCCCGGACCACGATGCGCGATGCGTCCCAGGCCATGGCGGGCGCGTCCCACTCGTGCCACGCCACCGATGTGCCGTCGGGCGACCAGCAGGGGTCGACGGCGAAGTCGCACCCGGTGCTGAGGGGCTGGGGCCACGGCGCCGGACCGGCGGCGTCGAGGCCGGCGACGCAGACCGTCCGCGAGTCGACGACGAAGGCCACCCGCGTCCCGTCGGGCGACACCGCCGGCGCCGCCGCCGGCCCTTCGGCCAGCGGGGCGACCACCCGAGTGGCCGGGCCGCCGACCACCGGTTGGCGCCACAGCCCCCCGTCGACGGCGGCGTAGACGAGGGCACCGCCGTCGGGGGCCCAGTCGAAGGCGGCGCCGGAGGTGACCCGCACCCCGATGGGCGCCGGTTCGGTGGACACGACCACCTCGGCGCCGCCGGTCGCCGGCACCACCACCAACGCCGCCCGCCCGGCGGTGACCGCCACGAAGGCGACGAGGGCGGCGTCGGGCGACAGCCGGGGCTCGCCCACGACCCGTCCGGCAGCGACCATGGCGGCGGAGCAGCGGGGCACGGGCACGGCGCCGGAGCGTAGGCGCGCCCGCCACAGCGGGGCCCCCCGTACCGGGCGCTACTGTCCGAGCATGGCCAAACCTGACCGCAACCTCGCCCTCGAGCTCGTCCGCGTCACCGAGGCCGCCGCCCTGGCGGCGTCGCGCTGGATGGGGCGGGGCGACAAGCTCGGCGCCGACGGCGCCGCGGTCGACGCCATGCGCAGCGTGCTCGAGTCGGTCTCCATGGACGGCATCGTCGTCATCGGCGAGGGCGAGAAGGACGAGGCGCCGATGCTCTACAACGGCGAGCGCATCGGCGACGGCTCGCCCATGGAGGTCGACGTCGCCGTCGACCCGGTCGAGGGCACCACCCTCACCGCCATGGGGCAGGGCAACGCCATCGCCGTGATCGCCGCCTCCGAGCGGGGCACCATGTTCGACCCCGGTCCCTGCTTCTACATGGAGAAGATCGCCGTCGGGTTCGACGCCGTGGGCGCCATCGACATCCGTCGTTCGCCCACCGAGAACCTGTCGGCGGTCGCCGAGGCCACCGGCAAGAGCGTGCGCGACCTGACCGTCGTCATCCTCGATCGCCCCCGCCACGAGGCCCTCATCGCCGAAGTGCGCACTGCGGGCGCCCGCATCCGCCTGATCGGCGACGGCGACGTGGCCGGCGCCATCTCCACCGCATACCCCGACGCCGGTGCCGACGTGCTCATGGGCATCGGCGGCACGCCTGAGGGCGTCATCAGCGCCGCCGCCTTGAAGTGCATGGACGGTGAGATCCAGGCCCGCCTGTGGCCGCGTGACGACACCGAGCGCGCCGCCGCCGTCGAGGCCGGCTACGACCTCGACGAGGTGCTCACCACCAACCGCCTGGTGTCGGGCGACAACTGCTTCTTCGCCGCCACCGGCATCACCGACGG
>JBBJOU010000294.1:0-3587 GCA_037724305.1 Acidimicrobiales bacterium | reverse complement strand
TTGAGCGGGGTCTACGCCGCCCCGGTCCAGGACCTCATCGACGAGCTCGGCCGGCTCCCCGGCATCGGGCCGAAGTCGGCCCAGCGCATCGCCTTCCACCTGCTCAAGCTGCCGACGCCCGACGCCGTCCGCCTGGCCCGGGCCATCACCGAGGCCAAGGCGCGGGTGGCCTTCTGCCAGACGTGCTTCAACGTCAGCGAGGGCGACCAGTGCGGCATCTGCGCCGATCCTCGGCGCGACGCCACCGTGCTGTGCGTCGTCGAGGAGCCTCGCGACCTGGTGGCGGTCGAGCGCACCGGCGAGTTCCGCGGCCGCTACCACGTGCTGCAGGGCGCCATCAGCCCCATGGAGGGCATCGGCCCGGACCAGCTGAAGGTCACCGAACTGCTCCGGCGCATCGAACCCGAGCTGACCGAGGTCATCCTCTGCACGAATCCCAACATCGAGGGCGAGGCCACCGCCCTGTACCTCGGCCGTCTCCTCGCCCCGATGGGCCTGCGGGTGACGCGGATCGCCAGTGGCCTCCCCGTCGGCGGTGACCTCGAGTACGCCGACGAACTGACCCTGGGCCGGGCACTGGAGGGGCGGCGCGAGGTCACCGGGTGACCGGGCGACGGCCCACCACCGCCGGGGTTTCGGCGACGGGCGGGTCGGGTATCGAGAGCCCGCCCGGGCGGATCGGGCGCGGGCGGACGGAACCGACCCGCCTCGGGCGAACTCCCTTGCAGCCACCGGGGGGATGGGAACCCGGCGGTTGTTGCGGTCACATTACGTCTGTGACGAACCGATGACAAGACCCAACGTGAGAAACCTCGCGGCGCGGGACCCGGGGCCGGCGTTGCTGGTCGCCGGCGTCGCCGTCGCAGTGGTCGGCACCTTCCTGCCGTGGGGGGCCAGCGGCCGCGCCGAGCGCTCCAGCTACGAGCTGGTGGCGGTCCTGTCCCGGCTCGAGGTGGTCGACGGGTGGCGGGCGGACCTGGCGACGGCCTGGTACTTCCTCCCCCTGCTCGCCGCCGCCGCCCTCGTCGCCGTCCTCGCCGGGCGTCGCCCGCTGGCCCGGATCCTGGGAACTGCGATGGGGGTCGCCGTCGTAGGTATGGCCGTGGCCGTCACCCGGTCGCCGTTGTCCCCTCGTCCCGGGATGTGTGTCACGATCATCGGCACCGTGTTGCTGGGCGGAGGGGTGCTGTGGCGTCGACCGCATCCACCGGCGTCCAAGAAGGAGCGAGCGCCATGAGCGATCCGAGCAACCCCGATCAGCCCCCCCCGGGGTACCCGCAGCAGCCGCCCACCGGGCCGGTGCCGCCCACCGAGCCGACGTCGGGTGGCTGGCAGTCCACCGGCGCGTGGGGGCCGACCCCCACCGGAGCGCCGCCGCCGACCGGCCAGTGGGGGGCGCCCCCGCCCGCCGGTCCGCCGCCCACCGGGCAGTGGGGGGTGCCGCCGCCGGCCGGTCCGCCGCCGACCGGCCAGTGGGGCGCACCGCCGCCCGGCGGCCCCGGCCTGCCCTCCACCGGGCCCGTGCCCCCCGGGGGCAATCGAAAGAAGTTCATCCCCGTTGCCATCGGCACCGTGGTCGTGCTGGCCGCCGGCACCTTCGCCTTCACCCAGATCTCCAGCAGCGACGGCGGCGCGGGCACGCCGGAGGAGGCCCTCGACGGCTTCATGTCGGCCCTCGCCGACGAGGACGTCATCGGGATGCTCGACAGCTTCACCCCGGGCGAGCGCGACGCCCTGCGCAACCTGACCCAGTCCACCAGCGACGAGCTCGAGCGCCTCGGCGTGGTCGGCGAGACCTTCCAGCTGGAGGGCGTCCCCGGCATCGACATCGTGCTCTCCGACGACGTCGAGTTCGAGGTGGTCGAGGAGGTCGTCCCCGACCAGCTCGCCCTCGTCGCCCCCAGCGCCGGCGAGATGACCATCACCTTCGACCCCGACGCCCTCGAGGAGGGCCTGGTGGGCGACACCCTGCGCGACCTCATCGAGCGGTCGGGTGGCGACGCCGACCTGGCCGGCTCCATCGAGGAGGAGGAGGTCGACATCGACCTCGCCGACCTCGCCGAGGAGGCCGGCGGCTTCGCGGGGGCACCTGCGGGCTTCGCCGCCATCGACGAGGGCGACGGCTGGCACCTGAGCCTGGGTTACACGATCGCCGAGAACGCCCGCCAGAGCGAGCTCGCCTTGGCCGAGGAGTTCGGCGACGACGTGGGCGCCCTCGACGACGCCCCCGACATCGACGACCCAGCCATCGCCCCCGAGGGGGCCGAGAGCCCGGAGGCTGCTGTCACCGCGCTCATCGAGGCCACCGGTGCCCTCGACCTCGAGCGGGTCATCGCCCTGCTCGACCCCGAGGAGATGGGTGTCCTGCAGGTCTACTCGCAGTACTTCATCGACGAGATCAACAGCGCCGCCGACGGCGTCGACATCCCGTCCGGTGGCTTCATCGAGATCACCGATCTCGAGGCCGACGTGACCGACGCCGGTAACGGCGGCCAACGGGTCACGCCGACCGCCATCAGCGCCGATGTCGACGCCGGCGAGGCCGGCAGCGGCTCGTTCACCCTCGAGGGCGA
This sequence comes from Acidimicrobiales bacterium, assembly GCA_037724305.1. GTDB lineage: Bacteria > Actinomycetota > Acidimicrobiia > Acidimicrobiales > JACDCH01 > JBBJOU01. The sequence continues at coordinate 1,014 of JBBJOU010000294.1, read as the reverse complement.
GTGCATCACCGTCGACGCCGAGTTCGACGGTGAGACCATCGACGACGAGTTCTGCGCCGGCGACGAGGACGTCCTCAATGAAGCCTTCGGCATCGAGGACGCCGATGTCGAGTTGCCCGACGAGCTGATCGAGGCCCAGGAGGAGCTGGCCGGCCGCTTCGAGGACATCCAGGTCGGCATCGTCACCGTCGAGCGCGACGGCCAGCACTTCATCAGCCCCGTGCGCACCTTCAACGACGTGCTGATCGGTCTCTCGTCCATCTTCGAGACCGAGGACTTCGAGGAGGGGGCGCTCATCGACGACATCGGCTCCGGCTTCACCGAGCTGTTCAACGAGGCCTTCGACCCCTTCGAGGGCGACGAACCGATCATCGATGACCCCATCGACCCCGACGACGAGCAGGAGGAGCGGCTCATCGGCGTGCTGGCCGACGAGCTCCTGGCGGTCGACCCCTCCCTCGGCCTCGTCGACGCCGAGTGCGTGGCCGAGGAGGGCCCGATCTTCGAGCTCGGTATCGACGAGCTGCTCGAGCTCGAGGCTGACGGCTTCCCCGGCCTGGGCGACCCCTCCACCGACCTCGGCGCGGCGGTGATCGAGGGCCTCGAGTTCTGCGGCGTCATCGGCGGCTCCACGGATCCGGAACCGCCGGACACGGGAGGAGACACCCCGATACCCGACGCGCCCCCCCTCGGCGCCGAGCTGACTCGAGGCCAAGCCGGTCGGGCCCTGGTTCCGGCTGACGGTGAGGTGCGGGTCACCATCGTCGGCGACGGCCCCGGCGTCCTCACCGTCCGCAGCGTCGACGGCGTGGTCGACCCTGTCATCACCCTGTTCGACGCCGCCGGCAACGAGATCGGGCGCGACGACGACGGGCTCGACAACATCGACCCCAACCTCCCCACCTTCGACAGCGAGCTGGTGATCGACCTCGCCCCCGGCACCTCCGCCGTCGCCGTCGTCACCGACTTCGGCGGCTCCGACACCGGCGAGGTCGTCATCATCTACGAATAGTC
>JBBJOU010000293.1:0-3604 GCA_037724305.1 Acidimicrobiales bacterium | reverse complement strand
GACGAGGCCCCGACCTACTACCACGAGCTCGACGACACCCTCTTCTCGGCGACCTCGGCGACCTTCATCGGCGAGCTCTACGACCTGGCCGGCCTCGAGAACGTCGCCGACGCCGCCGACCCGGACGGCGAGCTCGGCGGCTTCCCGCAGCTCTCGGCCGAGTTCCTGGTGAGCGCCGACCCCGACTTCATCTTCCTGGCCGACACCGAGTGCTGCGGCCAGGACGCGGGCACCGTCGCCGCCCGCCCCGGCTTCGCCGATCTCGCCGCGGTGCGCGACGGCCGGGTGATCGAGCTGTCCGACGACATCGCCAGCCGGTGGGGGCCCCGGGTCGTCGACCTGCTGGCCAGCATCGTCGAGGCCACCGCCGAGGTGCCCGTCGGCTGATGGCGGTCGTCGCCCCGCCCGTCGTGCCGACCCCGGCCGATCCGGCGTCGCCGGTCCTGCGCGCCGCCCGCCTCCGGCTCGGGTGGCTGGTGGGCGGGGCGGCGACGGTGGTGGTCGCCGTGGTCGTGGCCCTCGCCTTCGGGCCGGTGGCGTTGCCCGCCGGCGACGTCGTGCGCGAGCTGCTGGGGTTCGACACCGACCTCACCGCCATCCAGCGCACCGTCCTGTGGGAGATCCGCCTGCCGCGCGTGGTGCTCGGCCTCCTCGTCGGCTCGACGCTGGCGATTTCCGGCGCCAGCTACCAGGGCGCCTTCCGCAACCCGCTGGCCGACCCGTACCTCCTCGGCGCCGCCGCCGGGGCCGGCCTCGGCGTCACGCTCGTCATCGTCGGCCAGGCCGAGGGGGCGACGCCGCCGGTGGGGACGCCGGTGGCGGCCTTCATCGGGGCGCTGGCGGCGGTCGCCCTCACCTACCTGCTGGGCATGGCCGGCTCGGCCCGGGTCTCGACGGCGTCGTTGATCCTCGCCGGGGTGGCCGTGGCCACGTTCCTCACCGCCGCGCAGACCTATGTGCAGCAGCGCAACCAGGACACCATCCGCGATGTCTACAACTGGATCCTCGGCCGGCTCTCCACCGCCGGGTGGGGCGAGGTCACCCTGGTGCTCCCGTACGTCGTCGTGTCGACGGCCGTGCTGCTCGCCCACCGGCGCCGCCTCGACGTGCTCGCCGTGGGCGACGACGAGGCCGCCACCCTCGGCCTCCACGCCCGCCGGACCCGGCTGATCATCGTGGTGGCGGCGTCGCTGGGGACGGCGGCGGCCGTCGCGGTGTCGGGCCTGATCGCCTTCGTGGGGATCATCGTGCCCCACGCTGTCCGGCTCCTCGCCGGCGCCAGCCACCGGGTCATCCTGCCTCTGTCGTTCCTCTTCGGCGGCGCCTTCCTCGTGCTCACCGACGTCCTCGCCCGGACCGTCGCGTCGCCGGCCGAGATCCCCATCGGCGTGGTCACCGCCTTCCTCGGCGCGCCGTTCTTCGTCCTCGTGCTGCGGACGTCGAAGCGGTGATCGAGCTCACGGATGCCCGCGTCACCCTGGGCGGCACGGCCATCCTCCGAGGTGTCGACCTGAAGGTCGCCGACGGCGAGTGGGTGGCGGTGGTCGGGCCCAACGGCGCCGGCAAGTCGACGCTCCTGCGGTTCCTCGCCGGCCTGGTGGCGGGCGCCGGCGACCTCCTGATCGACGGCCGGCCGGCCGGCGACCTCACCCGGCGCGAGCGGGCACGCCTGGTCGCCCTCGTCGTGCAGACCCCGACGATCCCGGAGGGCACGACGGTCGGCGACTACGTCCTGCTCGGGCGCACCCCCCACATCCGCCCGCTCGCCAGTGAAGGCCCTGACGACCTCGCCGCCGCCCACAGCGCCCTCGCCCACCTCGACCTCCTCGACTTCACCGGGCGCCTGGTGACGACCCTCTCGGGCGGCGAGCGCCAGCGGGTGCTCGTCGCCCGCGCCCTCGCCCAGGAGGCGCCCGTCGTGCTGCTCGACGAGCCCACCACCGCCCTCGACGTCGGCCACCAGCAGCAGGTGCTGGAGCTCATCCACCAGCTTCGCAGCGACCGCGGCCTCACCGTGGTGACGACCATGCACGACCTCACCCTGGCCGGCCAGTACGCCGACCGCCTCGTCCTGCTCGACGCCGGACGGGTCGTGGTCGACGGTCCCGCCGACGCGGTCCTCACCGAGGACAACCTGGCCCGCTACTACGGCGCCAAGGTCCGCATCATCCATGACGGCGGCCGGCCCGTCGTCCTACCCCTGCGGGAGCGCCACGCGTGAACGAGCCGGTCTCACCGTCCGAGGTGCCCACCGAGCACCGGCACCCACCGGCGCGCCGCCAGCCGTCACTGGTGCTCGTCCACACCGGCGACGGCAAGGGCAAGTCCTCGGCCGCCTTCGGTGTCGTCGTGCGCGCCGTCGCCCGCGACTGGCCGGTCGCCGTCGTCCAGTTCCTCAAGTCCGGGGAGTGGCACACCGGCGAAGAGAAGGTGTGCCGCGACCGCCTCGGGGTCGACTGGTGGGCCATCGGCGAGGGCTTCACGTGGGAGTCCGACGACCTCACCGAGGACCAGGCCGTCGCCGTCGAGGCGTGGCAGCACGCCCGCCGGTGCATCGAGGGCGGCGCCCACCGCCTGGTCGTGCTCGACGAGATCACCTACCCGATGAACTGGGGGTGGATCTCGACCGACGAGGTCGTCGCCGTGCTGCGAGATCGGCCCGACAAGGTGAACGTCGTGCTGACCGGGCGCGACGCCCCCGACGCCCTCGTCGAGGTGGCCGACACCGTCACCGAGATGCGCAAGGTCAAGCACGTCTACGACACCGGCGTCCGGGCCAAGAAGGGCATCGACTATTGAGCGGGCTGGTCGTGTGCGGCACCTCGTCGGGGGCGGGCAAGTCGACCGTGGTCACCGCCCTGTGCCGGGCGCTGGCCCGCCGGGGCGTGCGGGTGGCGCCGTTCAAGGCCCAGAACATGTCGAACCAGTCGGCCGTCACCGCCGACGGCGCCGAGATCGGCCGGGCCCAGTACGCCCAGGCCGAAGCCGCCGGCGTCGAGCCCGAGGCGGCGATGAACCCGGTGCTGCTCAAGCCGACCGGCGAGCGGACCGCCCAGGTGGTGATCAACGGCCGGGCCACCGGGACCACCGACGCCGCCGGGTGGCGGCCTGACCTGGGCGTCGCCCTCACCGCACTGGCATCGCTGCGAGCCCGCTTCGACGTCGTCGTCGCTGAGGGTGCCGGATCGTGCGCCGAGCTGAACCTCCTCGACCGCGACATCGCCAACCTGCCCCTCGCCGCCGCCGCCGGGTGGCCGGCGCTGCTCGTCGCCGACATCGACCGTGGGGGCGTGTACGCATCGGTGGCCGGCACGCTGGCCGTGCTCCCCCCGGACCTGCGCTCGTGCCTGGCGGCGGTGGTGGTCAACAAGCTGCGGGGCGACCCCGGCGTGTTCGACATCGGGCTGCTGGCCTCGGTGGGCCTGCCCGTGCTCGGGGTGCTGCCGTGGCTCGACGGGCGGCTTCCGGACGAGGAGGACAGCCTCGACCTGACACTGGCCTCGGCGCCTCCCGGCGCCACCCTCGACGTGGCCGTCGTCGCCTGGCCCCGCATCGCCAACGCCACCGATCTCGACCCACTGCTCGCCGAGCCCGGCGTCGCCGT
>JBBJOU010000292.1:0-3607 GCA_037724305.1 Acidimicrobiales bacterium | reverse complement strand
ATGCTGTGCCGTGACCGGTGCGGCTACTGCACGTTCGCCAAGGCCCCGGCCCGGCTCGGCTCGCCCTACCTCGGCCCCGAGGAAGTGCTGGCCATCGCCCGGCAGGGCGCCCGGGCCGGCTGCCACGAGGCGCTGTTCACCCTCGGCGAGGCCCCCGAGGAGCGCTACCCCAGCGCCCGGGCCTGGCTCGAGGAGCGGGGTCACGCCTCCACCACCGACTACCTGGTGGCGATGTGCCGGCTCGTTCTCACCGAGACCGGGCTGCTCCCCCACGCCAACGCCGGCGCCCTGCCCGCCACCGAGCTGGCCGCCCTGCGCGCCGTCGCCCCCAGCCAGGGGATGATGCTCGAGACGCTGCGCGACGACCTCGCCGCCCATCGGGGGGCGCCCGACAAGGTGCCGAGCCGCCGCCTGGCCACGCTCGAGGCCGCCGGCGAGCTGGCCATCCCCTTCACCACCGGCATCCTCGTCGGCATCGGCGAGGACCGGGTCGACCGCCTCGCCGCGCTCGAGGCCATCGCCGCGGTACACGCCCGTCACGGGCATGTCCAGGAGGTGATCGTCCAGAACTTCCTGCCCAAGCCGGGCACGGCGATGCACCAGGCCGCGCCCTGCCCCCACGACGCCCTGGTGGAGGCCATCGCCTGGGCCCGCCTGGTCCTGCCGCCCGAGGTGCACGTCCAGGCGCCGCCCAACCTGAGCGAGGACATCGGGGGCCTGCTCGACGCCGGCATCGACGACTGGGGCGGCGTCTCGCCGGTCACCGCCGACCACGTCAACCCCGAGCGACCGTGGCCGACGTTGACTCGGCTCCAGCACGCCACCGAGGCCCGCGGCCTGACCCTCGCCCCCCGCCTCACCGCCTACCCCGAGCACGTGCTCGACCCGGTCCGCTGGTTCGACGCCGCCACCCGCTTCGCCGTGCTCGACCGCAGTGACGCCGAGGGCCTCGCCCGCGACGACCCCGGCGCCGTTTTCCCCGAGCGGATCGAGGCGGCCATCGACGCCGGCACCGGCGCCGAGGTGGTGCAGATCGGCGACCGGAACACCGCCTGGTACGCCGGGGCGAACGCCGAGCCGGTCGCCCTGGTCGCACTGAAACGTCTCGGCGGGCGAGGGCCGGTCGGCGGCCGGGTGGCCGAGGTGCTCGCCGGCGTGCTCGCCGGCCAGGCAGCAGGCGAGGACGAGCTCATCGCCCTCTTCGCTGCCCGTGGCCCCGAGGTGCGGGCGGTGGCCGAGGTGGCCGACGACCTGCGCCGCACCATCGTCGGCGACGACGTGACCTGGGTCGCCAACCGCAACATCAACTACACCAACGTCTGCACCTTCAAGTGCCGGTTCTGCGGCTTCTCCAAGGGACCACTGTCGCTCAACCTGCGCGGTACGCCGTACCTGTTGACCCTCGACGACATCGCCGGCCGGGTGAGCGAGGCCGAGGCCATGGGCGCCACCGAGGTGTGCCTCCAGGGTGGCATCCACCCCAGCTTCGACGGCGACTACTACATCGACGTCACCCGGGCGGTGGCCGCCGCCGCCCCCGGCATCCACATCCACGCCTTCACCGCCCTCGAGGTCACCGAAGGGGCCAAGCGCCTCGACGAACCCCTGGCCGACTACCTCCGGCGCCTGCAGGCGGCGGGCCTCAAGTCCCTGCCCGGCACCGCCGCCGAGATCCTGGACGACGACGTCCGCGCCGTGCTGTGCCCCGACAAGATCACCACCGACGAGTGGCTCGACGCCCACCGCACCGCCCACTCGGTCGGCCTGCGCTCCAACGTCACCATCATGTTCGGTGCCGTCGAGCACCCCCGCTCGTGGGCCCGCCACCTGCTGCGCACGGCCGCCCTGCAGCGAGAGACCGGCGGCTTCACCGAGTTCGTCCCCCTGCCGTTCGTGCACATGGCGGCGCCGATCTACCTGCAGCGCAAGGCTCGTCGCGGCCCCACCTGGCGCGAGGTGGTGCTGATGCACGCGGTGGGGCGCATCGCCTACGCCGGGCTCATCGACAACGTCCAGGCGTCGTGGGTCAAGGTCGGCCCCGGCGGTGCCCGTCAGCTCCTCGCCGCCGGCGCCAACGACCTCGGCGGCACCCTCGTCGACGAGAACATCTCGCGCGCCGCCGGCGCCGCGCACGGCCAACGGATGGACGCGGCCGGGTTCCGCGCCGTGGTCGAGCCCCTCGGCCGACCCCTGCGCCGGCGCACGACCCTCTACGAGGCGGCGCCGGTCGCCTGACCTGTTCTTTGTGGGCTGGGCCACCGTCGCGGTGGCCCAGCCGCCAAAGAACCAACTCGCCTGCGGCCTAGCCTGTCCGGGCCATGACGTCGCTCTCCGATCCCGCTGACGCGTCACGGCGGCCACAGCGCGTCCCGGCGCGGGGGCGCTACCGCACGGGCGATGCCGAGCTCGACACCCTGCTGGTACGGGTGCTGGACGAGGCCGGCGCCACCGCCGACCGCGACCAGTTGTTCGAGGCGCTGGTGTCGGTGTGCCGCCTGGCGTCGGACGGCGCCGACCGCCTCGACCTGAAGATCACCAACGCCGCCCTGAAGGAGATGCGGGCTGCCTTCCGCGCCTTCGCCCCCTACCGCGACCAACCCAAGGTCACCATCTTCGGCTCGGCCCGCACACTGCCCGATCGACCCGGCTACGACCAGGCCCGGCGCCTAGCCGCCGACCTGGCGGCGCGCGGCTGGATGGTCGTCACCGGGGCCGGGCCGGGGATCATGGCCGCCGGGCTCGAGGGTGCCGGCCGGGAGATGAGCTTCGGGGTGAACATCCGGCTGCCGTTCGAGCAGGACGCCAACCCCTACATCGCCGGTGATCCCAAGCTGATCAGCATGAAGTACTTCTTCACCCGGAAGCTCATGCTGATGAAGGAGTCGGTCGGCTTCGTCTCGCTCCCCGGCGGCTTCGGCACGCTCGACGAGACCTACGAGCTGCTCACGCTCATCCAGACGGGAAAGGCCATCCCGGCGCCGGTGGTGCTCCTCGACGAGCCCGGCGGCAGCTTTTGGGAGTCCTGGGTCCGGTTCCTCCGCGACGAGGTGGTGGCCGGCGGCTACGTCAACGAGGCCGACTTCTCGCTGTTCCTGCACACCGACTCGGTCAACGCCACCGTCGAAGAGCTGCTCCGGTTCAACCGGAACTTCCACTCGATCCGCTGGGTGGGCGACCGACTCGTCATCCGCCTCCACCACGCCCCGACCGACGACGAGGTCGCCGACGTCGCCGATCGGTTCGGCGACCTGTGCCTGCGGGGCGGCATCGAGCGCAGCGACCCGCTCCCCGCCGAGGTGGCCGACGCCGACGAGCTCGCCCTCCCCCGTCTGGTCCTGGCCGCCACCAGCCACGGCGCCGGCCGCCTCCGCCAGCTCATCGACGCCCTCAACACTCTGCCGTCGCTGGTCCCGCACTGAGCCGAGGACGGCCTGTGGGTGCGGCGCCAGCGGCCCGGCCCCGGCTCGCTACCCGCAGCCGGGACGGTACTCGACGCCGCGTCGGCAATCCCGCCGACGCCATCATGATTCGATGACGAACCGTTCGATGCGTGACTACCCGTCATCGCGTAGCTCGTTGACGGCCTTCTCGACGGCGCGGCGGGCGC
>JBBJOU010000291.1:0-3608 GCA_037724305.1 Acidimicrobiales bacterium | reverse complement strand
TCGCCGGGTCAGGGGACGGGGAGGAGGCTGTAGGTGCGGGACTGGGCCAGGACGGCGTCGGCGTAGGGCTGGCTGCGGTTGTAGGAGAGGAAGGCGCGGATCATGCCGGCGTCGTCGGTGAGGGGGCCGGCGGCGCACAGGTAGGCGGCGGCGGCCGCCGCCGCGTCGTAGAGGTTGTGGGGGTCGACGACGCCGTCGCCGTCGCCGTCGCGTCCCCACCGCGCCCACGTGGTGGGGATGAACTGCATGGGCCCGACCGCTCGGTCGAACACCGTGTCGCCGTCGAGGGCACCCCCGTCGGAGTCGGTGATGAGCGCGGTGTTGAACATCCCGTTGAGCGGGATACCGATGATGCGGACGGTCGTGTTGCCGGCGGCGTCGACCTGGGAACCGCCGAAGGTCCCGTGGCGGCCCTCGATGCGGCTGATGCCGGCCAGCGCCCACCACGGCACGCCGCAGCCGGGCTCGTCGGCCTGGGCGGCGGCGGCCGCCCGCCAGTACGCGTCGAGGACGACCAGGGGGAAGTCGGCCCCGACCACGGCGGCGGTGACCCGGGAACGCTCGACCTCGACGGCGTCCTCGACCAACCGGTCCGAGAGCCGGACCTCGTCGTCGGCCGCCGAGGTGCGGGCGGCGGTCACCGCGGCCGCACGGGCCCGGACGCCGAGCCGTTCGGCCTGGTCGCGGTTGACCGCACCGGATGCGGCATCGCGCTCGGCCCGGGCGGCGCGCTCCTCGGCCAACACCTGGGCGCGTCCGGCGCGTCCGTAGGTCCGCAGCTCGATGGCCGACGAGACCTCGTCGGGCCGGAAGGCGGCGCTGAGCTCGTCGAGGGAGGCGTCGTTGACGTAGGCCTCGGTGGCCAGGGCGGCGATGGCTTCGCGGGCCCGGCTGAGGCGGGCGGCGGCGGCCTTGCGGACCACGGTCGCCGACCCGATGGCGGCGGTGAGCTCGGCCTCCCGGGTGGCGAGGGTGGCGAGTTCACCCTCGGCACCGGCCCGGGCGGCGCGGGCCGCCTCGAGGGCGTCGGTGGTCTCCGCCAGCGCGGCGGTGGCGGCCCGGAACCCGGCGCTCTCGACCGCCACCCCGGCGAGGTCCGGGCTGATGGTGTTGGGGGCGACATCGGGACCGGCCTGGTTCGGGGCGAGCGGGACCGCCGGCGGGCGCGGCGCGGCGGCCTCCGAGGAGGACGGCGCGCCGGCCACGAGGGCAGCGACCACCGCCAGGGTGGCGGCGGCCCGGTGGGCGACGTGTCGGCAGGAGAGGAGCGGGGCCATGAGGGGTGCAGCGGAGGCGGACCGGCGAGGCCGGGACGGCGCACAGCAGAGCACGAGTGTGGCCCGTCGCCGTGGTCGAGCGCGAGCATGCGCGGGTGATCGACACGACGGACCGCGTGACCTGCACCGTCGAGGCCGGCGTGGCCGACGTCCGCCTCGCCCGTCCCGACAAGCTCAACGCCCTCGACCTGGCGATGTTCGCGGCGGTCGTGGCCGTCGGTGAGGGACTGAAGGCCGACCCGACCGTGCGGGCCGTCGTGCTCTCCGGTGAGGGGCGGGGCTTCTGCGCCGGGCTCGACCTCGCGTCGTTCGCGTCGATGGTATCGCCAGGGCCCGGCGCCGCCGGCGGCGAAGTCGCCGCCATCGGTCGGACCGACGGTCGCATCACCCACCTCGCCCAACAGGCGTGCTGGGTGTGGGCCGAGCTCGAGGTGCCGGTGGTGGCCGCCGTCCACGGTGTCTGCTTCGGCGGCGGCCTGCAGCTCACCCTCGGCGCTGACCTGCGCATCGTCGCCCCCGACGCCCGACTGTCGGTGCGGGAGATCCGGTGGGGCCTGATCCCCGACATGATCGGCACCTACGCGCTGGCCCGCCTCGTCGGTCCCGACGTGGCGAAGGAGCTCACGTGGACGGGCCGTGAAGTCGCCGGCGCCGAGGCGCTGGCCCTCGGGCTCGCAACCCGGACCGCGTCCGACCCCCGCGCCGATGCCCTCGCCCTCGCCGTCGAGGTGGCCGGACGAAGCCCCCACGCCATCCGCGCCGCCAAGCGGCTCCTCGGCGCCTCCCTCGACCGGACTCCGGCCGACCAGTTCGCGGCCGAGCGCGAGGAGATCGCCCGCCTCGTCGCCAGCCCCAACCAGCTCGAGGCGATCGCCGCCTCCTTCGAAGGGCGCGCGCCCGTCTACGTCGACATCGACGACCCGACGCGCTGACCCGACGAGGCCGGCCGTCCGAGCCGATGCGGACTCAGGTCGATTCCGGCTCGCAGCCGGGGCGCCACTTGATGCCGCAGCCCATGCTGGGCAACTGGTCCTGGTCGACGGACCGGCCGTCGAGCAGGGCGTCGACGGCGGCCTTCAGGTCGGCACCGGTGACGGGCACGTCGTTGCGGGGGCGGCTGTCGTCGAGCTGGCCGCGATAGACGAGGCGGTGGTCGCCGTCGAAGAGGAAGAAGTCGGGCGTGCACGCCGCCCCGTAGGCGCGTGCCACCTCCTGCGACTCGTCGACCAGGTACGGGAACGTGTAGCCCACGGTCCGTGACTCCTGGGCCATGCGCTCGGGCGAGTCGTCGGGGTAGGCGTCCCAGTCGTTGCTCTGCACCCCCACGACCCCGAGCCCACGGTCCTGCCACCGTTGGGTGAGCAGGGCCAGCTCCCGGCGCACATGCTGCACGTAGGGGCAGTGGTTGCAGATGAACATCACCAGCAGCCCGGGCCGATCCTGGAAGTCCTGGCGCGACCACATCGTCCCCGACGGGTCGGGAAGCGAGAAGTCGGGCGCCTCGGTGTCGAGCGCCATCATCGTCGAGCTGATTGCCACAGTGCCTCCCCGATCGCCGGTGGTCGTGCGGTCAACGTAGGCCGGCGGCTCGCCGCGCGGCGCAGTCGAGCGCGACCTCGATCAGTAGCCGACGGCGGCGCCGACCTCGGCGCGGGGTTCGGCGGCGCCGGCCCAACCGGCCTCCGCGCGAGCGATGAGGTGGGCGTGGCCGAAGCCGTGATGGTCCTCGACGGGTGCCACCTCGACGGTGTGACCCCGAGCGACGAGCCCCTCCTGCCAGGTGGTGGCGACGCCGGCTTCGATGCGGACGCGCACGGCGCCGGGGTCGGTCCAGGTGTCGAAGTTGGTGCGGCCCGAGAGCGCCCAGCGGTGAGCGGCGACGGCCTCGCCCGGGGTGGCGCCGTGGCGGAGCCACCGGGTCAGGATCTGGAGCAGGAACTGCGGTTGGCTGTCGCCGCCCATGGTGCCGATCACGCCGGCGAGGGTGCCGTCGGGGCGGGTGACCAGCGCCGGCGACAGCGTGTGCGGCGGCCGCTGCCGGGGGCGGTACTCGGCCGGGTGGCCCTTCTCCACCGAGAACCCGAGGCCCCGGTTGTGGAGCCCGATGCCGGTGGCGGGCTCGAACAGCCCGCTACCGAAGCCGCCGGCGTTCGACTGGATGAGCGACACCGCCATGCCGGCGCCATCGGCCGCGCACAGGTGCATCGTGCCGCCGTCGGCGGTGCCGGCGGGGAGATCGGTCCGGCGGGCGGGATCGATCAGGGCCCGGCGGCGGGCCACCTCCTCGGGGCGGAACAGGGGCGCGAGCTCGGCGCCGTCGAAGAGCAGGTC
>JBBJOU010000290.1:0-3609 GCA_037724305.1 Acidimicrobiales bacterium | reverse complement strand
GGGGCCCGCATCCACATGATGGACCAGCTGTTCTTCGCCCTGGCCCCCCAGGTCGACTGGGACGGGTTGGCCGCCCACGCCGTCCGGGGCGCGCTGGCCGCCGCCGCCCACCCCGTCCCCGAGGGCGACGGCGACGACGACGGTGACGTCTCGGTCGCCACCGTCGCCGCCCACCACGACGTCGATCCCGCTGAGCTGAGCCGCGACGTCAACCGCCAGCTCCAGGAGCGGGTGTTCCGCGACTACGCCATGGCCCAGGACTTCCGCATCGCCATGCTGCGGCTGTGCCAGGCCCAGTTGGGGACCGGTCAGGTCACCGATGCCGAGCACGCCGCCGTCCTCGACTGGCTCCGGGGCGAGCTCCGCCAGATCGCCCTGCTGCGCTCGGCGTCGATCTTCCGCCGCATCGGGCGCCACAACGCCAGAGCGATGCTCTTCTCGCTTGCCCACTGGCTGACGACCAACGGGCGGGCCGGGTTGGTGCTGGAGCTCGACGTCCGGCGCCTCGCCTTCGCCCGCCGGCCACGGGCCGAGGAGCGCAGCGGGAACTACTACACCAAAGCCGCCCTGCTCGACGCCTACGAGTTGCTGCGCCAACTGGTCGACAACACCGACGAGCTGGCCAACTGCTGCGTCGTCGTCGTGGCCGCCCCCGAGTTCCTGTCGGACCCCAACCGGGGCCTGGACGCCTACCAGGCGTTGAAGCTCCGCATCTTCGACGAGGTCCGCGACCGCCTCCGCGACAACCCGTACTCGTCGCTCGTGCGCCTCGGAGCGCAACCGTGACCGGTCCCGGCGGCCCGCCGCCCGCCGCGACGACCGACGTGGTGCAGCGCCGCCGGGCCCTCGAGGCCCTGCGGGCCGGGGTTCCCAACCGCGATGCCGTGGCTGCCCTCGGGTCGTCGCAGACCGCGGTCGAGGACCGCTTCAGCGAGCTGCTCGACCGGATCGCCGGCGCCACCGAGGCCGGGCCCGGCGGCGATCCCGCCGGCGGGATGCTGATCGGCGGTGGCTTCGGCTCGGGCAAGAGCCACGTCCTCGAGCACCTCGCCCATCGCGCCCTCGACGCCGGCTTCGTGGTGTCCAAGGTGGTCATCTCCAAGGAGACCGCCCTGCACGACCCGGCCAAGGTCTACCGGGCCGCCATCGACGACGCCCGCCTCCCGGCGAAGCGGGGCTCGGCGATCGACGAGATCGCCACCGGGCTGCGGACCGACTCGCCCGCCTATGCCGAGCTGTACCGCTGGGTCCACCGCGACGACGCGCCGGTCGACAGCCGCTTCGGCGCCAGCCTGTTCCTCTACGAGTACGCCCGGGGCGACGCCGAGTTCGCCGACCGGATCGTGCGCTTCTGGGCAGGGGAGCGGATGCCCGTCGCCGACCTGCGTCGGCGCCTGAAGGAGGCCGGGGCGGCTGCCACCTACAAGCTGGCGGCGGCCAAGGAGCGAGATCTCGCCGTCCAGCGCTTCCGGTTCGTGCCCCGGCTCATGCGTGCTGCCGGCTACCGGGGTTGGGTCGTCCTGGTCGACGAGGTCGAGCTGATCGGGCGCTACTCGCTGCTCCAGCGGGCCAAGTCCTATGCCGAGGTGGCCCGGTGGGTGCGAGGCGACCGCGACGACCCGGCGGCGCCGCTCGGTGCGGTGCTGACCACCGTCGACGACTTCGAGGCCCAGGTGCTGGTGGGCAAGAACGACGTCGAACTGCTCCCCAAGCGGCTGCGCCAGAAGGGCACCGCCGAGTCCGATCTGCTGGCCACCATGGCCGAGGCCGGGATGCGGGTCATCGAGCGGGAGCAGGTGGTGCTCCAGCCGCCCGACCGCGACGAGCTCGACCACACCTACGCCCAGCTCAAGGCCATCCACGCCGCCGCCTACGACTGGGAACCACCCGATGTCGAGGGACTGGAGCGCCTGCCGTCCAACCGCATGCGCCAGTACGTGCGGGCCTGGATCAACGGCTGGGACCTCCGCCGCCTCGACCCCTCCTACCGACCCGACATCGCGACGACCGACCTCACCGTCGACTTCACCGAGGACACCTCGCTGGAGCAAGGTGGCGACAGTGACGATGGCGGTGACGACCTCGACTCCGGCCGCGACGACGGTGATGGGGGCCGTGGCGGCGAGGGGGACGGCCGCCCCGACCCGTGAGCGACCTCGACGAGGTCGCCGGCGCGGTGGTGGACACGCCGGGCCGTACCGCCGTCGAGCTGCGCGACGGTCTGCGCAAGCGCGGCCGGGTGTCGCTCACGACGGCCGACGTGGTCCGGGTGCTCGAGGCGAACCCGGCGCGCTTCGCGCCCGACGGCGCCGTCCCGCCGACGTGGTGGCCGTCGTCGAGCCGGCCTCGGCCGGGACCGGCCGCCGCCGAGGTCGCGCCGGTGGTCGCCGGGCGCTGGGGCGGCCCGCCGCTGCACGCGTGGCAGGACGAGGCGCTGCGCGCTTGGCGGTCCCGGGGCGGGCGCGGTGTGGTGGAGGCGGTGACCGGCACCGGCAAGTCCATGGTCGGTGCCGCCGCGACGGCGGCGGAGCTGGCTGTCGGCGGGCAGGTCTGCGTCCTCGTGCCGACCCGTCAACTGCTCGACCAGTGGCGGGCCGTGCTGGCCGCCACGCTCCCCGTCCACACCAGCATCGGGCTCCTGGGTGCCGGTCACCGCGACCGCCTCGACCACCACGACGTCCTCGTCGCCGTGGTCGACTCGGCCCGCCTTGCCGACCTCGTGCCCCGCCGCCCCGGGGGCCTGCTCGTTGCCGACGAGTGCCACCGCTACGGCTCGGACGGCAACCGGGTGGTTCTGGGCGTCGGGTTCGCCCGCCGCCTCGGCCTGAGCGCCACCTACGCACGGGCCGACGACGGGCACCTGGCGTGGCTCGACCCGTACTTCGGCGGCACCTGTTACCGCCTCGGGTACCGGCGGGCCGTGGCCGACGGGATCACGGCCCGGTTCCGGGTGGCACTGCTCGGGGTGACCTTCGCCCCCGACGAGCGAGCCACGTACGACGATCTCACCCGGTCGATGTCGACGGCTCGCGCCCGGCTCCTCGGCCGGGAGGGGCTCGTGGCCGAACCCGTCGGCGCCTTCTTCGCGGCCGCGGCCCGCCTGGCCCGTAGCGGGGGCGACGGCCCTGGCGCCGTCGCGGCGCGCCAGTACCTGCGGGCGATGCAGGAGCGGCGGGCCCTGCTGGCCGAGACCCCGGTCAAGGCCGCTGCCCTGGCGTCGCTCACGCCGGCGTTGCGGGCCGCCGACCGCTCGATCGTGTTCACCCAGAGCATCGCCGCCGCCGAGCGGGCCGCCGCCACCCTCGACGTCTTCGGCCTGGCTGCCGCCGCCGTCCACTCCGGCCAGGACGCCGCCACCCGGCGCGCCGTGCTCGACCGCTTCGCCACCGGGGCCCTGGCGGTGGTCGCCGCCCCCCAGGTCCTGGACGAGGGCGTCGACGTCCCCGCCGCCGACCTGGCCGTGATCCTCGCCGCCAGCCGCAGCCGTCGTCAGATGGTGCAACGCATGGGACGGGTGCTGCGACGCAAGGCCGACGGCCGCCTCGCCCGCTTCTGCATCGTCGCCGTCGAGGGGACCGTCGAGGACCCCGCCACCGGCGCCCACGAGGG
>JBBJOU010000289.1:0-3623 GCA_037724305.1 Acidimicrobiales bacterium | reverse complement strand
CCCGACGTCGATGTCGTCACCAACAACTTCACCGCCGGCGGCGGCGACGGCTACACCGTCCTGGCCGGCCTGCCCTCGGTGCTGCTCCGCGACGGCGAGGGTGTCGCCTTTGCCTACGAGCGGGCGTTCCGTGAGTACCTGCTCGGCTTCCCCGAGGGCCCTGACGGCATCGCCGTGCTCCCTGCCGGCGACACCCGCTACAGCGACCCCGATGGTGAGGGCCGCATCACCATCACCGGCTGACGCCGCCTCGTCGTGCGGCCGCACACGGCGGCGTCGGCGGAAACCATCTCGTTCGGCTACAACTGCACGGGAACCGGCCGATGGGCCGACATGGGAACCGCGATCGCCGCAGACTGTTGCGACGCGCCCCGGTGACGAGGGTCGGGAAGGTGCGTTCGCTTCGATGAGCGCCGATGTGACCGAGATGGACCTCGGACGGGCGCCAGCCGCGCCGCGCGTGGCCGTCGACCTGCGGGCGGGACTGCCCGGCGCCATCGATCGTGGCGAGATGTCCCTGCGCTACCAGCCCGTCGTCGGTCTGGCCTCGGGTCGGGTGATCGGCGTCGAAGCCCTGCTCCGCTGGCGCGTGGCCGGCGGCGCCATCGCGCCCGATGCCTTCATCCCGGTGGCCGAGGAGAGCGACCTGATCGTCCCGATCGGCGCCTGGGTGCTCGACCAGGCCTGTCGCCAGTGGGCGACGTGGCAGAAGGAGCCGGAGACGAGCGTGCCGCGGATGTCGGTGAACGTCTCGGTCCGCCAGCTCAGCCACCCGGGCCTGGTCGCCACGGTACGGGCGGCGCTGCAGCGCGCCAGCATGCCGGCGAGCGCGCTCTGCCTGGAGCTCACCGAATCCGCCCTCGGCGATGACAGTGCGCAGCTCGTCGAACGTCTGCACGAGATCAAGGCGCTCGGGGTCAGCATGAGCATCGACGACTTCGGCACCGGGTTCTCCTCGCTGGCCCGCTTGCGTGACTTCCCCGTCGACGAGCTCAAGGTGGACCGCTCGTTCATCACCAACATGCACGTCGACGGTCGTGACCGCGCCATCGTCCAGAGCACGGTGGCCCTGGCGACGGCACTCGAGCTCGGCGTCGTCGCCGAGGGGGTCGAGACCTCGGAGCAGTTGGCGATCCTGCGCACCCTCGGCTGTGGCGCCGCCCAGGGGTACCTCTTCTCCGCTCCCGTGCCGGAGGACGAGGTCCCGGAGCGGGTCCGGGCGCTCCGATCGTCGGCCCACGTTTCGCGCCCGTCGGCCGGTGCACCGGCAACGGCCCGCCTCGCCGACGGATCGTCTGACGCCGAGGTGAGCTTCCTGCTCTCCCTGGCGCTGAGCGTGGTGGCGTCGACGGACCTGGCCTCCGCCCTCGAGAGCGTGCTCTCACCCGTGTGCGAGCGCCTCGGATGGGACTGCGCCCAAGCGTGGACCCCCCACGACGGCGTGCTCCGGTGCGGGCCTGAGTGGTACGGCGATCCCCTCACCCTGTCGCCGTTCCGCACGGCCAGCCTGGATGTGACCTTCGCACCCGGCAAAGGCCTCCCCGGGCGGGCGTTCGAGCATCGCCGGGCCGTCTGGTCCGACCTCGCCACCGACGAGCAGTTCCCCCGGTTCGAGGCGGCCCGGCTGTCGGGGCTCCAGACCGGTGTCGTCGCACCGGTGATCGCCGACGGCGAGGTCGTCGCCGTCGTGGAGTTCTACACCCGCCATTCCCGGCCGGAGGCGTCGCGCACCATCGACGTCCTGTCGAGCGTCGTCGTCCACCTCGGATCGTTCTTCGAGCGCCGACGGGCCCAGGAGGCCCTCGACGGCGTGCGGGCCCGGTTGGACGGCGTGTTCCGGGTGACCGACGACGCGGTCGTGGTCGCCGACGGCAACGGCCTGGTATCGGAATGGAACTCGGCCGCCGAGCGGATGTTCGGCTGGGACCGCAGCCAGATCATCGGTCGATCACTGTCGCTCATCGTTCCGCCTGACCTCCGCCCTGCCCACGACGCCGGTTTCGCGCGTGCGGCAGCCGACGGTCGCCTGACGAGGGTGCTGCGCCCGACCGAGTTGCTGGCGATCCATCGCGACGGATCCACGTTCCCCGTCGAGCTCACCCTGTCGGCGCTGCCGACCGGCCAATCGACCGCGTTCGTCGGGCTCGTCCGCGACATCACGGCGCGCAAGGCCGCCGAGCGGGATCTCGTGACCCACGCCGCCCGGCTCGAGGAGTTCATCGGTCTCCTGCACCTGCTCCTGCAACCCGACTCGACGCTCGTCACGGCGATGACCGCCATCGCCGAGGGCACCGCAGAGCTCTGTCGGGCGGACGGGGCCATCATCGAGTTGCGCGACGGCGACGAGATGGTCGCCGAAGGGGTTGCCGGCATCGCCACCGCCCTCGCCGGCATCCGACTTCAGGTTCGGGGCACGCTCTCCGGCCACTGCGCCCTGACCGGGCGCATCGAGCGCTGCGACGACACCGAGCGCGACGACCGAGTCGACCGGGACACCTGCCGCCGGGCCGGGGTCCGCTCGATGCTGGTCGTCCCGTTCGCCCACGGCGGGAGCGTCTTCGGTGTCCTCGAGATCCTCAGCGCTCGCCCGAACGCGTTCCGCGACAGCGATTCCACCGTCCTCGAGCTCGTGGCCGGGTTCCTCGGCGCCGCCATCGCCCAGGCGCGGGCAGGCGACGAGCTCACCCGGTCGATCAGGAGCCGGGAGCTGATGGTCCGTGTCGCCAGCGCCGTGAACCGGGCGACGTCGCTCGACCAGGCCATCACCGGCTGCCTCGAGCTCGTCGCCCGCCATACCGACGCCGTCGTGGGTCACGCCCTCATCGCCGGCGACGGCGAGACGGAGGCGCTCGTCTCCTCGGGCATCCACTGGATCGCCGACGGCTTCGACCCCGCGCCCCTCAGGGAGGCGACGGCGTCGCTCCGGGTGCAAGCCCGACAGGGGCTCCTCGGCGCCGTGCTCGAGGAGCGCCGGACGATCTGGGTCGAGGACCTGGGTGGCAACGAAGGGCCGCGCCTCGACGCGGCGCGGCGATCCGGGGTCAACGCCTGCATCGCCTTCCCGGTCATGGTCGCCGACACCGTTGTCGCCGTGATCGAGCTCGGCCTGGCCCGCCCCACCGCCGCCGACCCGGAGGTCATGGACGTCACCGGCCAGATCGGCGAGCTGCTGGGCCGGGCCTTCGAGCGCGAGCAGGCGGCGGCAGCGCTCCGGACCGCCGAGCAACGCTTCCGCATGATGTTCGAGCACGCACCCATCGCCATGGTGCTCACCAGCTTCGGGGAGGGGAGCCGGGGTGAGCTCATCGACGTCAACCAGGCGATGTCCGACCTCCTCGGCCGCCCGCGGGACACACTCATCGGCACGAACTTCTCGTCCATCACGGCGCCCGATGACATCGACGTCGGCCCGGCGACGTTCGAGAACATCGACGCCGGTGCCACCGTCGTCGAGCTGGAGAAGCGGTACCGGCACGCCGACGGTCGGCTCATCGCCTGCCATGTCGTCGCCACCATCGTCCGCGACGCCGGGGGCGCCCCGCTCTACTCGGTGACCCAGATCCGAGACGTCGGTGCCGACCTCGAGGAGAAGCGGCGGCTCTCCCATGAGGCGCTCCACGATC
>JBBJOU010000288.1:0-3628 GCA_037724305.1 Acidimicrobiales bacterium | reverse complement strand
GAGCACCTGCTTTGCAAGCAGGAAGTCGTGGGTTCGAGCCCCATCGCCTCCACCGCAAAAGCCCAGGTGGGCGATGGGTCGACCCACCACCGAGCGACCGGAGCGGGTCTTGGACGACTGGATGGTCTCGATGCCATGATCGTGCCGGACGCCGCGCTGGAGGGTCCTCCCCCGGCGTCGTCATCGCCGAATGACGTGGCATGAGCGAGCGCACCCCCCGCCATCGAGCCACCACCGAAGCACCGGCGTCGAGGACACCGACGGCTTCGGTCGAGGCGGCCGAGACCGTGCTGCGACGAGAGCGCGACAGAACGGTGACGCTGGTCGCGGGCTTGACCCGGGACTTCGACGGGTTCGTCGAGGCGGCGGAGTTGGTGGCCACCGATGACGAGCACGACCCGGAGGGCCACACCATCGCCTTCGAACGCCAGCAGGTCGCCGCCCTCCTCCGCGACGCCCGGTCACACCTGGACGCCGTCGACGTGGCCATCGCCCGGCTGGCGGCGGGGACCTACGGGACGTGCGAGCGCTGCGGCGGGCCGGTCGGCGACGCCCGACTCGTCGCCCGCCCGGCGGCGCGCACGTGCGTCGCCTGCGCGTGGTGAGCGAGCGTCACTCGCAGTTTTCGGCGTCGAACGCCTCCACCCGACTGATCGACTCGACCACCTCGGGCTCCTCGAAGGCGGCGATGAGCGCGGCGACGTCGTCAGGGTCGTCGACGCTGTTGAGGGCGTCGACGATGACCCGGACGTCGTCGCGGATCTCCGACGGTGCGGCGTCGACGAAGTCCTCCGTCCGTCCGGCCGACGGCAGCGTCGAGCTCTCGGCGGCCTCGGCCGAGAGCCGGCAGTACTCCTCGAGGTTCCCGGCAGAGGACTCGTCGTCGCCCCCACACCCGCCGACCATCACGGTGACGATCGCCATCACACCCAGCACGCGCTGCTTCACGGTCCCTCCCCGTCCGCCCGCCCGTCGCGGGTGAAGGTCGGACGCTAGCTCGCGCACTCGGCTCGTCCGAGTGGGCACCTGCGATTCTCGGCGTCCACGCCCGCCCCGAGCGTCTACTGTCCGGGGCGGCGCCGGGCGGACCGGTACCTCGTCGATCAGGACGATGAGATTTCTGTCACCGCGCCGTCTCTACGCGAGATGACGCAAATCACGAGGCGGAGGTAGGCCATGTTCGCTCGACTCGGTGCCTGGTGCCATGACCGGCGCAAGCTCGTCCTGGGCTTGTGGGTGGCGGCGTTGGTGGTCGGCGGCGCCCTGTCCGGCGCGGTCGGGGGCGGGTTCCGCGACGAGTTCAACCTGCCTGACGTCGAGTCGAAGCAGGGATTCGACATCCTCGACGAGGAGTTCGGCGGCCAGGGAACCGGCATCGTCGGGACGATCGTCTTCCGAGCCGAGCAGGGGGTCGACGACCCCGACGTACGTGAGGCGATGGAGGCGCTGTTCGCCGAGGTGGCCGCCACCGAGGACGTGACGCGCGTCGAGAGTCCCTACGGCGACGACGGTGAGCAGCTTGTCTCGGCGCAGGGTGACGAAGCAGGACGCATCGCCTTTGCCAACGTCGAGTTGCCCGACGACATCGCCCTGCCCCGAGCCGAGGAGATCCGCGCCCAGATCATCGAGGATCTCCCGGCGATCGACGGCCTCCGGGTCGAGCTCGGTGGCTACATCTTCGCCGAGTTCGAGGAGCCGTCGTCCGAGGTCCTCGGGGTGGCCTTCGCCATCGTGATCCTGATCGTGGCCTTCGGCTCGGTGCTGGCGATGGGCCTACCGGTCGGGGTCGCCCTGTTCGGCATCGGCATCGGCACCGTGCTCGTCACCCTGCTCAGCAACGTGCTGACGGTCCCCGACTTCGCCACCTTCCTCGGCATCATGATCGGCCTCGGCGTCGGCATCGACTACGCCCTGCTGATCGTCACGCGCTACCGCGAGCAGCTCCACGCCGGCCACACGGTCCGTGAGTCGGTGACCGTCGCCCTCGACACCGCGGGTCGCTCGGTGCTGTTCGCCGGCACGACCGTCGTGATCTCCCTCCTGGCCCTGCTCCTCGTGCGCCTCAGCTTCATCGGGGGCATGGCGATCGGCGCCGCCGCGGTGGTGGCGGTCACCGTCGCCGCCTCCCTCACCCTCCTGCCCGCGCTCCTCGGATTCGCCGGTGAGCGGATCGAGCTGACCCGGTGGCGCGGGTTGATCGCCGCCGGCCTGGCGGCCGTCGCCCTCGTCGGGGTCGGACTGAAGATCACCCCGCTCCTCGTCGGGCTCCCGCTGGCCGTGCTCGTGCTCATCGCCGGCTTCTTCGTCGGCCCCCTCAAGCGCGAGGTGCCCCGCCGGGCCCCGAAGCCGCGCCGCCAGACCCTGGCCTACCGGTGGAGCCGGGTCATCCAGCGCCGGCCGTGGGTGGCGGCGATCGGCGGGACGGCGGTGCTGCTCCTGCTGGCCGCGCCCGTCCTGAGCCTGCGCCTCGGGTTCTCCGACGAGAGCAACTTCGCCGAGGACACCACCACCCGACAGGCCTACGAGCTGCTGGTCGACGGCTTCGGTCCCGGCTTCAACGGCCCTCTCCTGCTGGTTGCCGAGCTCCCCGACGGCACCGACCTCGACGGCCTCGACGCCGTCACCGACGCCGCCGCCGCCGATCCCGGCGTGGCCTTCGTCTCCCCGCCCCGGCCCAACGACCCGGACGAGCCGACGGCCGTGGTGTGGAACCTCGTCCCCACCAGCGGCCCCCAGGAGGTCGCCACCACCGATTTGGTCGACCGGCTCCGCGACGAGGTCCTGCCCCCCGCCGCGGCAGCGGCCGGCGTAGACGTGTCGGTCACCGGGACCGTCGCGGTGAACACCGACTTCTCCGAATACCTGTCGACCCGGCTGCCCTACCTGTTCGGTGCCGTTCTCACGTTGTCGTTCCTGCTGCTGATGGTGGTGTTCCGGTCGCTCCTCGTGCCGCTCAAGGCGGTCATCATGAACCTGTTGTCGATCGGCGCCGCCTATGGCGTCGTCGTCGCCCTGTTCCAGTGGGGCTGGCTGAGCGACATCACCGGCGTGCAGCCCGCACCAATCGAGCCGTGGGCGCCGATGATGTTGTTCGCCATCGTCTTCGGCCTGTCGATGGACTACGAGGTGTTCCTGCTCTCTCGGGTGCGGGAGGAGTGGCACCGCACCGGCGACAGCCGTACGTCGGTGGCCGACGGCCTGGCCGCCACCGCCAAGGTCATCACCGCCGCCGCCGCCATCATGGTCGTCGTGTTCGGCAGCTTCCTGCTCGAGTCCGACCGGGCCCTGAAGCTGATGGGCACCGGCCTGGCCACCGCCATCCTCCTCGATGCCACCATCGTCCGGATGCTCCTCGTGCCCGCAACCATGGAGCTCCTCGGCGACAAGAACTGGTGGCTCCCCCGCTGGCTCGACCGGCTGCTGCCGACCATCGACGTCGAAGGCCACGCCGAGCCGGTCCTCGCCGAGGCCGACCCCGACAAGGAGCCGGTCGGCGCCGGCATGTCATGACCGGCCCCACCACCGGGGCTCGCGGCCCGGGCGGGCAGTAGACCTACCGGCCATGCGGATCGAACTGCTCCACGTCGCCGACTGCCCGAACACCGGACTGGCCCGCACCCGGATCTCC
>JBBJOU010000287.1:0-3641 GCA_037724305.1 Acidimicrobiales bacterium | reverse complement strand
CAGCGGCTTCGCCGCTGCAAGGGCGAGGACGGCTCCGCCGACGTTTCTGCTGTTCCGATGGACGAAGCCTCGCAGGCTCGGCCGTCGATCGGCGAGGGCGCCGATGGGCCCCACGGTGGCTTCGCCACTCGGGCCGATCGGCGCCCTCGGCGCGCCACCCCTCTGCGTTCCCGCGCTCACCGCGGCTCAGCCGATGATCGCATTGCCTGCGGCGCGGCGCCGCCGCAGGGGTCAGTCCGGCGCAGCCGAGACCTTGGAGAGCAGGCGGGCGAGGGTGGTGGCTTCGCGGTCGCTCAGGCGCTCGAAGGCTGGTGGCGGGGTGTGCATGAGGGCGAGGGCTCGCTGGCGGGCGGTCTCGCCGGTGGGGGTGAGGTGGACCAGCTTCACGCGGCGGTCGGTGGGGGAGATGCGGCGCTCGACGTAGCCGAGGGCCTCGAGATCGTCGACGAGGCTGGTGATGTAGGAGGCGTCGCAGTGGAGGCCGTCGGCCACGGCGCGCATGGACTGTGGTCGGCTCTCGTCGAGCCCTATGAGCGCCTTGAGCGCACCGGGGTGCGGTGTCCCCGCCGCCGCGCACGCTGCGTGGAAGCGGTCGTGGGACTCCTTGGACAGGAACATGGCCAGGAGCAGTCGCCATGCGTCGCGACTCGGCGTCGACGCCGGCTCCTCCATGGCTGCATGGTAGGCCAAGACCCTTGATGTAGTCAAACCATTGAGTTTAGTCAACAAAATCATTGACGAGAGTCAAGGGATGGCGCGAGGGTGGGCGGCATGGAACACGCCATCTACGCCGAGGGGCTGCGGAAGTCATACGGCGACGTCGTCGCCCTCGACGGCGTCGACCTCGCCGTGGCTCCCGGCACCGTCCTCGGCTTGCTCGGGCCCAACGGCGCCGGCAAGACCACCGCGGTGCGCATCCTCACCACCATCCTGGGCGCTG
The DNA here is from genome assembly GCA_037724305.1 of Acidimicrobiales bacterium. Taxonomy (GTDB): domain Bacteria; phylum Actinomycetota; class Acidimicrobiia; order Acidimicrobiales; family JACDCH01; genus JBBJOU01. The sequence goes on along the minus strand of JBBJOU010000287.1, from coordinate 2,701 downwards.
ACGCCGGCCGGGCCGAGGTGTTGGGCATCGACGTGCTGCGCCACCCCGAGCAGGTGCGCGCCCGGATCGGGCTCGCCGGGCAGTACGCCGCGGTCGACGACAACCTCACCGGGCGCGAGAACCTCCGCCTGGTCGGGCGCCTCACCCACCAGCGCCGCGCCGCCATCAACCCCCGGGCCGACGAGCTGCTCGATCGCTTCGGGCTCAGCGACGCCGGCGACCGCCCGGCCAAGACCTACTCGGGAGGCATGCGCCGCCGCCTCGACCTCGCCGCCGCGCTGGTGCACAAGCCCGCCGTGCTCTTCCTCGACGAGCCGACAACTGGCCTCGACCCCCGCAGCCGAATCGACCTGTGGGGGGTGATCGAGGAGCTGCGCGCCGACGGCGCCAGCGTGCTGCTCACCACCCAGTACCTCGAGGAGGCCGACCGGTTGGCCGACCGCATCTCGGTGGTCGACGACGGCCGGGTCATCGCCGAGGGCACCGCCGCCGAGCTCAAGGCCCGCCTGGGCACGACCATCGTCCACGTCGACCTGCCCGACGCCGGCCGGGTCGACGCCGCCAAGCACGCGCTCACCTCGGTGGGCCCCACCGAGGTGAGCGAGGACCGTCGCAGTGTCGAGGTCAACGTGGCCGACGGTGGCCGGGCGCTGCTCGAGGTCGTCCGTCGCCTCGACGAGGCCGGCGTCGAACCGCGGTCGATGACCGTGCGCGAGCCCAGCCTCGACGACGTGTTCCTCACCCTCACCGGCCGCCCACCGTCGCCCGCCCCCGCCGATCCCACCGAGGAGGCCCACAACTGATGGCCGCCACCACCGTTGCCGCCACCACCGTCGACGGCTCCATCCTCGGCCCCGTGCCCGGGGTCGAGACCCGCTCGGCGCTGGGCTGGGCCGTCTCCGACACCCTCGCCGTCGCCGGGCGCAACCTGCGGGGCATGCTCCGCAACCCGGGCATCGTGGTGTTCAGCACCGTGCAGCCCATCATCTTCGTGCTGATGTTCACCTACGTCTTCGGCGGCTCCATCGAGGTGCCGGGCGTCGACTACGTCAACTTCCTGATCCCCGGCATCTTCGCCCAGAGCGTCACCTTCGGCGCCGTGAACACCGCCGTCGGCCTGGCCGACGACCTGCAGAAGGGCATCATCGAACGGTTCCGCTCGCTCCCCATGTCACGCGCCGCGGTGATCGCCGGGCGGACCATCGCCGATCTCACCCGCAACCTGTTCGTGATCGCCATCATGGTGCTGGTCGGCTTCGCCGTCGGCTTCCGGGTGCAGACCAACGCCCTCGCTTTCGCCGCCTCGATCCTGGTGATCGTCATGTTCGCCTTCGCCCTCTCGTGGTTGTTCGTGAACGTCGGGCTCCTCGTCGCCAACGCGGAGACCGCCCAGGCCGCGGCCTTCCCGATCATCGCCCCGCTCACCTTCGCCTCGTCGGCCTTCGTGCCGGTGGCCGACATGCCGGGCTGGCTGCAGGTGTTCGCCGCCAACCAGCCGGTGACCAAAGCGGTCGACGCCGTGCGCGCCCTGTGCCTCGGCGGCCCCACCGCCGGATCGGTCATCGCCTCGCTGGCGTGGTCGCTCGGCATCATCGCCGTCTTCGCCCCCCTCGCCGTCCGCCGCTACCGCCGGCTCGCCTGATCCACCGATGCCGCGGTGCCGCGGACGGGGGCGGTGTCCCTCGGCGTCGTGGGCCGTGCCCTCCGTCGCGCGACCGCCGGACCCAAGCCGCGCAGCGCTAGCATGCTCGCATGCCAGCGAAGACGCAGATCAGCGTGCGAGTGCCCCCCGAGCTCCGGAGCGCGGTGCGCAGGCGTGCCTTCGACGAGGGCACCACCGTGCAGTCGTTCGTCGAGCAGGCCCTCCGGCGCGCCGTCGCCAAGCCGGAACGCACCGTCGACCTCGACGTTCACCACCTCGTGCGCGAGCTCATCGACAGCGGCGCATACGCGGCGGAGGCGCGCCGCATCGGTGAGGACGACCCAGAACTGGCGACCATGTGACCGGTGATCACGTCGTCCTCGATGACGCCCTCCTCCTCGAGTGGCTGGTCGGGGACCTCGACACCGGAGGCGATCAGGTCGCCACGACCGGGTCATGGTGGTTCCGGTTGACCCGAGCCCTGCTGCGCAGCGGCGACGGCGTGCTCGCCCGACGGATGGCTGCGGCACCGGAGGACGCCCGTCGACGACTGCTCGAGGACGTGCTCCAGCTGCCGGGCACGGTCGCGGTCCTCCACCCCCGCCAGACCGTCCCCGTCGCCGCCGGGCTCTCGGCGGCCCATGGGCTCAACCTGCTCGCGGCCGACGCGTTGGCCACCGCCCACGTGCTCGGCGGTCGCCTCCTCGTGAGCGCCGCTGATGACGGCCCGAGGTTGCGGGCGACGGCGGCGTCCCTCGGCATCGCGTACCGCGCCGTCGCGTCGCCCCGCTGACCGTCGCGCCGAACGAGGATCGCACCCAACCGGCGGGCGTGCTGGCGGGTGGGAGGCTTCGATGCAGGGGTGGCCGGCGTGGAGGGACCGGGGTGCCGCCGTCCACCCGTGCGGGTGGCTCTGTGCACCCCGGTCGGCGGTCCGGGCGACCGGGGTGCGCTGGCCCTTCAGCAGCACGGCGGCGATCCAGCGCGCCGCGGCGGCCTCGGCATGGCCGAGCGGATCGGGCTCGACCGCGTCGGGGGGGGTGTTCCTCATCGCGGCGA
>JBBJOU010000286.1:0-3644 GCA_037724305.1 Acidimicrobiales bacterium | reverse complement strand
AGAGCGTCAGGGGACGATCGGCACGACGAGGCGGGCGAGGACGGCGGCGGGGGTGTTGCGGTCGCGGCTGGTGCCACCGGGGTCGGTGAGGGTGTCGAGGAGCCCGGCGACCGCCGGGCGCTCGACGAACTCGTCGAGGGTGAGGTCGGGGGGGCCGTCGAGGTCGACGGCGGCACGGATCGGCGCTTCGGTGTGGAGGAGCGGCGCGAGCGCGGCGCGCAGCGGCGCGCCGAGCTCCGGGCCGACCTGATCGAGGTCGCCGGGGGCGGTCGCCGGGCGGTCGGTGGTGCCAAGGGCGGCGAGGGTGTCGTCGTCGACGTCGGCCAACAGGGAGCCGTCGCGGGGGGTTCCGGCGGCATCGAGGGTGGCGAGCAGGGCGGCCCAGACGGCGTCGTCGTCGGCCGCGCTCTCACGGACGGCGTCGGCGAGGGGGCGTTGGTCTCGCGACGGGCTGCTGAGGATCTCGCCGAGCGGCGGGATGATGCCCGGGGCGTCGGTGTCGAAGTCGAAACTGCTGTAGTCGGTGAGGGAGTCGTGGAGGGCGAGCCCGAGCGCTTCGACGACGGCGGCAGTGAGGGGCCCGACGGTGTCGGGGTCGGCGTCGACCAGGGCGGCGACGAAGCCACCGACGACCTCGGGCTCGGTCTCGGCGCGACGGGTGAGGACCGGTGCCCGGCGGACGGCGGTGAGGGCGAGCAGGCGGGCGGCCTCGGCGGTGACGCCGTCGTCGGCGGCGAGGGTGAGGATGTCGTCGAAGGACTGGTCGGACTCGGCAGCCGTCTGGGCCAGGCCGACGTCGACGCCCGGCTGCTCGTCGGTGCAGCCGCCGCCCAGGACGAGCGCCGCGATCAGGGTCAGGCCGATGGCGCAGCGCACCAGGACGACGCTATTCGCGACGGAAGTCGTTGTAGAGGATGTCGAGGATGGCGCTGTCCTCGACATCCCCGCCGTGCACCCCGACGTTGGCCTGGACGACGGCCAGCTCGGAGAAGTCGGAGAAGGACATGGTTGCCGGATCGGGCTGGGCGGCACCGGGGGCGAAGGAGGCGTCGACGAGTTGCTCGCGCGTGACGGGGTTGTCGTAGAGCAACCGGGCAAGGGCGGCCTCGGTGCTCGGGCCGACCTGCTCGACGAACTCGATGCTCTCATCGGGTGCGCTCGGGGCGGTCGCGTCGCTGAACGCCTCGACACCGCGATCGATGATCTCGCCGGCGGCGAGGCCGACCAACTTGCCGCCGGGGATATACCCGCTGGCCTCGTCGGCGACCCAGTTGAGGGCGCCGATGAGCGACGCGTGCTGGGCGTCGCGGTCGACATCGGCATCGTTGAAGGCGGCTCCGAGGGTGCCCAGGAGCTGGCGGGAGTCGCTGAGGCCGTCGCGCAGGAGGAGGTCGAGGTCGAACACATTGCCGGGCGCGTCGTGGTCGAGGCCGGCGTAGACGTCGATGGCGGCGCCGCCTTCGGCTGCCAGCTGGTCGATGGCGCCCAGGGTGAGCAGCTCCACGGCGCGCTCGCTGTGGCTGAGCTCGGCGAAGTAGTCCTGGACCTCGTTCTCGAGGTAGTCCGGGACCTCGTTCTCGAGGTCGCCGCCGCCGACGACGAAGTCCTGGAGGCGGCCCATCGACGAGGCCGAGACGGCGGCGAGGCGGTCCTTCAGGGCGTCGGGCACGTCACCGTCGGCGACGGTGACGACGTCGATCAGGATCTCGTCGGTGCGGGTGCGCTGGTCGCCGGTGCCGAGGGTGCCCTCGGTGATGACGGCGTGCTCGATGACGTCGCCGGCGGCCTCGACGAAGCGGGTGCGGTCGCCGTAGGGGTAGTCGTCGACCGCGTTGGCCCCGAACACGAGGGCCCGCACCTGGTCCTCGCCCATCGCCGCGAACTGCTCGGACGCCTCCGGGTTGGCGCCGAGGGCCTCGACGGCGACGACGGTGATGTCGCCCGGGCCATCGGGGCCGAAGATGAGGGCGCCTCGGCCGTTGTCGCCGATGGCGGTGGCGCCGATGCGGGGGTCGACGGTGCCCGGCGACTCCACCAGTAGGGCGTTGGCGACCGGTACCAGGAACTCGGCCGGTTGAGGCGCCCCGCTGAGCAGCATGGCGGCCTGGCGGGCGCGGAGCTGGTCGTAGTCGAGCTCGGAGAAGTGCTCGACCAGCGGTGTCGCCCGGGGTGAAGCGGCGGCGACGGCGAAGCCGGTGGCGAAGGGGATCAGCAGGTCGTCGCGGAGGTCGGGCCCGTCGATCTCCCCGTCGGCGGCGTCGACGGAGGCCAGCGTGTCGATGTACTCGAGCGTTTCGCTCACGCCGTCCGGGCCGAGGTGGTCGATGTAGAGCTGCTCGGCGTACCCGCCCAGGGCGCCCGACCGTGACCCGATCGAGTCCATGAGGGCGGCGAGCCCGACGTAGCCCGCGTCCTGGCCGGTCCCCTCGGCGCCCACCCCCTCGCGCATGGCGCGCTCGAGCGCCTCGGCGTCCTTGGTTGCCTGCTCGCCGACGGCGGCGTCCCAGATGGCGTCGGTGCTCGCCGTCGGGTCGCCGGCGCGGACCTCGGCGAAGGTCTCGGCGAAGCCGGCGTCAAAGCGCTGGAGGGCGTCGGTGAACACCATGTCGTCGTCGGCCCAGGGCCGCTCGACGCGGGCCGCGACGAGCGAGGCGACGAAGGCGCCGTAGCGGTCGTCGATGTCGTAGCGGCCCAGGGGGTCGGCTTGGCCGTCGGCGTCAAGGGCGAGGAGGGCGTCGGCGAAGGCGGCGGGGATGCGGTCGTGGTCGAGGAGGACGTCGGCCTCCTCGTCGACGGGGGTGGCAACGTCGTCGATGGCGCCGGGGACGTCGCTACCGGCGTTGGCGTCGTTGAAGGCGGTGATGGCGGCGAGGGCGGTGGCGGCGGCCGAGCTCAGCAGGAAGGTGCTGCCGGTGGTGGCGGCCGTGTAGCCGTGGAGCTCGTCGGGAACGCCGCTGATCTGGGTCACAGGTGGCCTCGGTCGTCTCAGATGGGGATGTTGCGCCACGAGGGGCGGGAGCCGACGGGGTGGCCGTCGGCGACGGCTTGCTGGTAGGCGGCGCTGCGCGCGCTCCAGGCGGCGTGGGCGTCGGCGCGCTGCTCCTCGGCGACCCGGGCTCGGGCGACCATGTCGTCGAGGGTGCCGAGGACGGCGATCACCCTGATCCACGCCGCCGCGCTGGCGGAGATCCGCGACAGGTGCCCGGAACGGAACAGGCGCATGGTCTCGCCCTGGTTCAGCGCGCTGAGCCCGGCGAAGGCATTGCTGTGGACGGCCTCGGTGTCGGTGAGCTCGGTGTGCAGCTCTTCGAGGGCGGTGCGGGCGACGGCGGCCTCGGCGAAGGGGAACTCGAACGGCGCCGGCTCGGTCCCCGGCCACGGGACGGGTGCGGGATCGGTCATTGCCGAGACCGGCGAGGAGCGGGTGGGCGGCGCACAGGGGGATCCTACGATCGCTCCGGCGGGGTGTCATCGGGGACCACTCCCCATCGTTTCGCCTGGCTGCGAGCCGGCCGCTCGCTCGCTCGAGGACGCAAATCAGCGCTCGATGACGTCGGAGGCCTCGAACTGCAGCGCATCAGACGTCGCCTCGGTCCTTCGCCGTGACCAGACCGCGAGGCGAAGGCGGTCAGCAGGGCGCGCCA
>JBBJOU010000285.1:0-3657 GCA_037724305.1 Acidimicrobiales bacterium | reverse complement strand
ACGCGCAGCAGGATGGCGTCGCCTTGGCCGCCGCCGCCGCAGAGGGCGGCGGCGCCGAGGCCGCCGCCGCGCCGGCGGAGCTCGAGCAGGAGGTGGAGGGCGAGGCGGTTGCCGGACATGCCCACGGGGTGGCCGAGGGCGATGGCGCCGCCGTCGACGTTGGTGATGTCGTCGGTGATGCCGAGGTCGGCCATGGAGGCGAGGCCGACGGCGGCGAAGGCTTCGTTGATCTCGAACAACGTGATGTCGGACAGCGATGTTGCGCTGCGCTCGAGCGCCCGGCGGATGGCCCGGGACGGCTGGGTGAGCAGCGACGTGTCGGGGCCGGCGACCTGGCCGTAGCCGACGATCTCGCCGAGGGGTTCGTTGCCCAGGCGCTCGGCGGCGGCCTTGGAGGCGACGATGACGGCGCTGGCGCCGTCGGAGATCTGGCTGGCGTTGCCGGCGGTGAGGGTGCCGCTCGCCTCGAAGGCGGGGCGGAGGCGGCTGAGCGACTCCGAGGTGGTGCCGGGGCGGACGCCCTCGTCGGTGTCCACCAGCACGGGGTCGCCCTTGCGCTGGGGGACCGGCACCGGGACGATCTCCTCGGCGAAGCGACCCTCCTTGGCCGCGGTGGCGGCCCGCTCGTGGCTGGTGGCGGCGTACGCGTCCTGGGCCTCACGGGAGAACGAGGCACCGGCCTCGTTGGCCGCCGTGACGTAGCCCTCGGTGCCGACGCCCATGGCGCAGTGGTCGAAGGCGCAGGTGAGGCCGTCGAACATCATCGAGTCGACCACGGTCTGGTCACCGGCTCGGTAGCCGGCGCGGGCGCCGGGGAGGAGGTAGGGGGCCTGGGTCATCGACTCCATGCCGCCGGCCACCACGATGTCGGCCTCACCGGCGGCGATCAGCTGGTCGGCCAGGAAGATGGCGTTGAGGCCCGACAGGCACACCTTGTTGACGGTGGTGGCGGCCACGTCCATGGGGATGCCGGCGCCGGCAGCGGCCTGGCGGGCGGTGATCTGACCGGCCCCGGCCTGGATGACCTGGCCCATGTAGACGTAGTCGACCTGGTCGGGGGCGACCCCGGCGCGGCCCAGGGCCTCGGCGATGGCGATGGCCCCCAGGTCGGTGGCAGCCATGGTGGCGAAGGCGCCGGAGAGCTTGCCGATGGGCGTACGGGCCCCGGCGAGGATGACGGAACCGGCCACGTGGACCACCCCCAGGGAGTTGCGGCGGACGATGCGCTCAGCAGCGTAGCGGCCAAGTGACCCGTCGGTAACGGAGCTGGTGGTCGCCCGCCGGCCTGCCTACGCTCGCACCATGGAGCAGATCCTCGAGGCCATCCGGGCGGGTGCGGGCGGGGACGACCTGGCGGCCCTGCCGGTGCCCGAGTCGTACCGCGCCGCCCACGTTCGCCGCGACGAGGTGGCGATGTTCGAGGGGGTCGACTCGGCCGACAAGGACCCCCGGAAGTCCCTTCACGTCGGCGAGGTGCCGACCCCCGAGCTGGCTCCCGACGAGGCCTACGTGGCCGTGATGGCCTCGGCCATCAACTTCAACACCGTCTGGACCTCGATCTTCGAGCCGCTGCCCACGTTCGGCTTCCTCGACCGCCTGGCCCGGGAGAGCACGTGGGGTGCCCGCCACGCCCAGCCCTTCCACGCCGTCGGCTCCGACGCCGCCGGCGTCGTGCTGCGGGTCGGCTCCGCCGTGCGCAACTGGGCGCCGGGTGACCGGGTGGTCGTGCATTGCAACCATGTCGACGACCAGGACCCTTCGGCCCACGACGACTCGATGCTGGCCGCCAACCAGCGCATCTGGGGCTTCGAGACCAACTACGGCGGGTTGGGCGACCTCACCGTGGTCAAGGCCAACCAGCTCATGCCCAAGCCCCCCCACCTCAGCTGGGAGGAGTCGGCGGTCAACGCCCTGTGCAACTCGACGAGCTGGCGCATGCTCGTCTCCGACAACGCGGCGCGGATGAAGCAGGGCGACGCCGTGCTGATCTGGGGGGCGTCGGGGGGGATCGGCGGCTACGCCGTGCAGCACGTCCTCAACGGCGGCGGCACGCCCGTTGGTGTCGTGTCGTCACCCGGACGCGCTGACCTCCTGCGGGCCATGGGCTGCGAGCACGTCATCGACCGCACGGCGGCGGGCTACCGGTTCTGGGCCGACGAGCACCACCAGGACGAGGGCGAGTGGCGGCGTCTGGGCAAGGACATCCGGGCCCTCATCGGGCGCGACCCCGAGATCGTCTTCGAGCACCCCGGCCGCTCGACCTTCGGTGCCTCGGTGTTCGTCGCCGCCCGCGCCGGCACGATCGTCACCTGCGCCGCCACCAGTGGCTACATGATCTCCTACGACAACCGCCACCTGTGGATGAAGCTGAAGCGCATCGTGGCGTCGCACTTCGCCAACTATCGCGAGGCATCGGACGCCAACCGGGCGGTGTGCGAGGGCCGGGTCCAGCCCATGCTCAGCCGTGTCCACCCGCTCGTCGAGGTCGCCGACGCCGCCCTGGCGGTGCACCGCAACGAGGTCGAGGGCAAGGTCGGGATCCTGTGCCTGGCCCCCGCCGAAGGTCTCGGCATCGACGACCCCGAGTTCCGCCAGCAGGTGGGCGAGGACCGCATCACCCTCGTCCGCCGCCTCACGTCGTAGCGCCCGCACCCGTACGCTCGACGGCGTGCTCCTGACCGAGATCGACCATGTCGCCATCGCCGTGCGGGATCTCGACGCGGCCATCGCCTACTACGCCGAGGCGTTCGGGGCCGAGGTCGCCCACCGTGAGGTGGTCGAGTCCGACGGCGTCGAGGAGGCGTTGGTCAAGGTGGCAGAGTCCTACATCCAGCTCACCGCCGCCACCCGCCCGGACTCCCCCATCGCCCGCTCGATCGAGAAGCGGGGCGAGGGCCTCCACCACATCGCCTACCGCGTCGACGACTGCGCCGCCGCCCTCGCCGCCATGGTGGCCGCCGGCGCCATCCCCATCGACCACGCCCCCCGCCCCGGCAGCCGGGGCACCACCGTGGCCTTCATCCACCCCAAAGGCAGCTTCGGCACCTTGATCGAGCTCGTCCAGGTGTAGGCGGGGGCCCCGAGAGCGACCGGGGGTGTCGGGGACCACCGCTTCGGGCGGTCGGGTGCACCCCGGTCGGACCCGGTACGGGGAGTAGCTCGGTGTCGGGGTAGCTTCCGCGGACGGTGCTCGCCGACCCTGATGCCGATCTCGAGGGTGCGCTCGGCGACTGGCGGCGGTTCCGGCGGCGCAAGCGGCTGGTCGACGTGCACTGGGTCGATGCCGTTTATCAGGCGTACCTGGCGGCGCTGCTCAGCGGGTTCGTCGTACTCCTCGCCGCCTCGGCGGTGGGCGACGTCGCGGTGTCGCCGGCGGGGCTGGTCGAGGTGGAGGCCGACGGTGCGGCCTGGGTGGGGGTGGTGGCGGCCGCCCTGCTCGGCCTCGGGCTGCGCTCGGGGAGCCGGGGTGGGCCCCTCGCCCTCGAGCGGGCCGAGGTGCGCCACGTACTGCTGTCGCCCGTCGACCGGGTGTACGCCCTGCGGGCGCCGGCCCTGCGCCAGCTGCGCTTCGCCACCTTCGTCGCCGCCAGCGCCGGCGCCGCCGCCGGCGCCCTGGCCGACCGACGCCTGCCGGGGACGGGGCCGGCGTGGGCCGCC
>JBBJOU010000284.1:0-3673 GCA_037724305.1 Acidimicrobiales bacterium | reverse complement strand
GCGCCCGCCACGCCGCAAGGCGGGGCCGGCAGGGCCCGCCGCCGGAGGGAGGGGAGCCGCTAAGGTCGTCGGCCTCCCGGACTCCGGGAGCCTCGCCCATGACCGAGCTTCCTCTCTCTCACGGTGCCGCTGGCACGGCCGTGCGCGATCTCCAGCGGCGCCTGGTGGCCGTCGGGGTGGGCGTGGACGGGGACGAACCCGGCTGGTTCGGCGACGGCACCGAGGCCGCCGTGCGGGCGTTCCAGGACCGCCGGGGGCTGCGGGTCGACGGGATCTGCGGGCGCCAGACGTGGTCGTCGCTGGTGGAGGCGGGCCATCGCCTCGGCGAACGGTTCCTCTACCTGCGCCAGCCCATGCTGCGCGGCGACGACGTCGGCGAGCTCCAGCGCCTGCTCGGCGGCCTCGGCTTCGACGCCGGCCGCGTCGACGGCATCTTCGGGCGGGCCACCGCCGGCGCCCTCGACGAGTTCCAACGCAACGCCGGGCTCACCACCGACGACATCTGCGGCCCGGACACCCTGGCCGCCCTGCGTCGGGTGACGACCCGCGGCGGCTCCACCGCGGAGGGGGCCACCGTCGCCCGGGTGCGCGAGACCGAGGCCCTCCGGGCCGCCCCCGCCCGCCTCGCCGGCCGCCGGGTGGCCGTGGCCGACGCCGGCGGGGTGGCGGCGCTGGTCGACGCCGTCGGGCGGGCGCTCACCGATGTCGGGGCGGTGGTGGCCGTCCTCCACCATCCGGACGAATCCGAGCTGGCCGACGAGGCCAACGCCTTCACCGCCGACGCCTTCCTCCAGATCGTGTTGCGCACCGCCCCCGGCAGCGACGCCGCCTACTACGGCACGGAAGGCTTCGCCTCGGGCGGCGGCCGACGCCTGGCCGAGCTCCTGCTCGAAGGCGCCCACCGGAGCGGGACCTCCGCGCACCTGGGCCCGGTCGGCGCCGCCCGGGGCATGCGCCTCCCCGTGCTCCGGGAGACCAGGATGCCCGCCGTGGTGCTCGAGGTCGGCCCCCCCGCCGCCGTCGTGCAACACGCGGCGCTCGTGGTCGAGGCAGTCGTGCTCGGGCTCGGGCGGTGGTCACGCCGGCCGGTCGACTGACCCGCCACGCCCATCTCGTGGAGTTCATCCACAGGGTTGTCCACGGCCTGTGGAGAGACCGTTGAGGTCGAGGCCACCCTCGAGCCTCCCTCATACCTCTGAACCAGACGGTTCGAAACCTACAGACCGTCGGCGGGGTCCAGGGCACCGGTCGCCATCCGCCGGTAGATCCGCTCCAGATCGGACACATCGGCGAACTCGATCACCAGCTTGCCCCGGCCGGCGCCCGTCCGGATGGCCACGCGGGTGTCGAGGAACCCGGCGAGCAGCTCTTCCAGCTCGAGCAACCCCGGCGCCCGAGCACGAGCCCCCCGTGCCGCCCGCCCCCCGGTGGTCGGAGCGGGGTCGTCGCCCGGGGCGGGTTCCCCGGCCGTTCGCGCCGCCAACTCGAGGCGCTGGCGTACGGCGTCCTCGACGTCGCGCACGGTGAGGCCCTCAGCCACCACCCGGCGGGCGAGGTGCTCCTGGAAGGCTCGATCGGGGGTCCCCAGGATGGCCTTTGCGTGGCCGTTCGAGAGCTGCCCGTCGGCGACCAGCTTCTGGACCGCCTGGGGCAACTGGAAGAGTCGGAGGGCGTTGGTGATGGCGGCCCGGCTCTTGCCCACCCGCTGGGCGACCTGCTCGTGGGTGAGATGGAACTCCTCGATGAGCTGGCCGTAGGCAGCCGCCTCCTCCAACGCGTTGAGATCGGCCCGGTGGAGGTTCTCGACCACCGCCTGTTCGAGGCTGGCGGTGTCGTCGAGGGTCTTGAGCAGGGCCGGGATGGTGTCGAGGCCGGCCCGGCGAGCGGCTCGCCACCGCCGCTCCCCGGCCACGAGCTCGAACTGCTCCGAACCGTCGGACGACGGCTCGACGGGTCGGACCAGCACCGGCTGGAGCACACCGAGCTCCCGGATCGAGGCGGCCAGCGACGCCAGGGCCTCGTCGTCGAACACCCGCCGTGGCTGGAACCGGTTGGCGACGATCGAGCCGACGGGGACCTCGACCAGGGCCGACCCCTCGGCCGATCCGACGGGAGACACGTCGGCCGGGATCAGGGCCCCGAGACCTTTACCGAGCCCGCTTCGGCGAACCACCGCTTACCTCCTTGGCCAGCTCCCGATAGGCGATGGCGCCGCGGGACGTCGGATCGAACGCGATGATCGGCTGCCCGAACGACGGCGCCTCTGACAGACGCACCGTGCGAGGCACCACGGTGCGGCACACCGTGTCGCCGAAGTGGCTCCGCACCTCTCGTACCACCTGCTCGGCGAGCTTGGTGCGGGCGTCGTACATGACGCACACGATCACCGACAGCTCCAGATCCGGGTTCAGGTTCTTCTGCACGAGTCCAACGTTGCGCATGAGCTGCCCCAATCCCTCCAAGGCGTAGTACTCGCACTGGATGGGGACCAGGACCTCCGAGGCGGCCGCCAAGCTGTTGACGGTGAGGAGACCCAGCGACGGCGGGCAGTCGATGAAGACGAAGTCGTAGTCGTCGACCACTGCCTCCAGCGCTCGCCGCAGCTTCAGCTCCCGGCTGAATGCGGGAACGAGCTCGATCTCGGCGCCGGCCAGGTCGAGGTTGGCCGGGGCCACGAACAGGTTGCGGACGTCGGTGGCCTCGATGCAGTCGTCGAGGGGGACGTCGCGCAACAGGACGTCGTACATCGTGGACTGCAGGTCCCGGATGTTGATCCCGAGCCCGGTGGAGGCGTTGCCCTGCGGGTCGAGGTCGATCACCAGCACGCGGTAGCCGGCTTCGGCGAGACCCGCCGAGAGGTTGACGGCGGTGGTGGTCTTGCCCACCCCGCCCTTCTGGTTGGCGATGGCGACCACTCGCGGCAACGGACGGGCGAAACGAGCAGGATCCGGACGCGCCACCGTGGGCGGCGCCGGCATCGGCGTGGGAACGACGGGCACCGTGGCGTCGTCGGGAGCGAGGGCGGACACAGGCGACTCGACCTCGGTCGGTGCCACGGGCACGTCGGCCACGGGGGCGACGGCCGGGGGAGCCAAGGCGGTGGTGGCGGCGGCGGCGGGGGGCACGTCGTCGATTGGTGAGGAGGGCGCCCATGCCGGGCTCGAGGGAGCGCTGGTCGGGTCCAGCTCGGCGACGAGCGCCTGCAGGGTGGGATCGGCACCGGCGTGCTCGTCGACCGGGTGCTCCGCCGAGACGGGCGGATCGTCGACCACCGGTCCGTCGGTCCCGGCGGCGCTGACGTCGGCGACGGGAGAATCGACCTCGGCACCCGGAAGGCCGTCCCGCTCGATGTCGCCCGGCGTGGCGGCCGCAGGCGGGGCGGAACCTGGCGCCGGCGGTGGGTCGGACCGGTGTGGCGCCCCGGCATCGAGCCCGAACGGCCCGGGTGCGGGGGCGCGAACGGTCTCGCCCACCGCCGGGAGCTGGGGGCCCTCCTCCCCGGCCGGCGGGGCCAGGCCCTCAAACGGCGCCACGATGGAGGGGCCGCCCGGCTGGTCACCGGCCGTCCCGACCGGGTCGTCCGGCGGCGGAGAAGCGGGGAGCGTCTCGAGCGGTGACGGCGCAGGGACTGCCGCCGGCGCGCCGACCTCAGGCTCCGGCGACGGCGGCGCCT
>JBBJOU010000283.1:0-3685 GCA_037724305.1 Acidimicrobiales bacterium | reverse complement strand
TCGGTGCGGTAGACGCGGTGACCGAAGCCCATGATCTTCTCGCCCCGGCCCACCGCGTCGACCAGGTAGGGCCGGGCGTTGTCCTCGGTGCCGATGGCGTCGAGCAGGTCGAGGGCCCGGCTGGGGGCACCGCCGTGCAACGGTCCCGAGAGGGCGCCGATGCCGGCGACGACGGCGGCGGCCACGTCGGCGCCGGTCGAGCACACCACGCGCGCCGTGAAGGTCGAGGCGTTGAAGCCGTGGTCGATGGTCGTCATCTGGTACTGCTCGACGGCGCGCCCCTTCGCCGGGTCCGGTTCCTCGCCGGTGAGCGTCCACAGGTAGTTGGCGCCGAAGCCGAGGTCGTCGCGGGGCTCGATCGGCCCGAGCCCCTGCTGCAGGCGGTGCACGGTGGTGATGAGCGTGGGCACCAGCGCACACAGCTGCAGGGCGTCGGCCCGGCGCTCGCCGTGGTCGAGGTCCAGGGTGGGCCGGTAGCCCTCGACGGCGCCGACCAGCGACACCGCGGTGCGGACCGCCTCCATGATCGACCGCGAACCGGCGGCGATGGCCGGCAGTACCTCGGCCACCGCCGCCGGCACCCGGCGGAGGGGGCGGGTCTCGGCGAGGAAGGCGTCGCGTTGGGCGGCCGTGGGCAGCGACCCCTCGAACAGCAGGTACCACACGTCCTCGAGGCGGAGCTTGGTGGCGAGCTCGACGGCGTCGTACTGGCGGTAGTGGTAGAAGCCCTCACGGCCCCGGACGTCGCCGACCTCGGTCTCCGCCACGACCACGCCCTCCAGCCCGGGCGGTGCGGTGATGACCGACGGGTGCACGACCGGTTGGATGCTGGCCATGCGCAGCAGGTCACGGATCGACACGATGCCGGTGAGGGCACCGTCGCCGTCGACCACCGGGATGTGGCGGTAGCTCTTCTCGGCGAGCGAGACGAACGCCTCGGCCACACCGAGCTCGGGTCCCACCAGCTCCGGGTCAGGGGTCATCCAGACACTGACCGCGTCACCGGCGGCGGCGTCACCGGCGGCGGCGACCCGGACGAGGTCGCGCTCGGTGAGGATGCCGACGGGTCGGTCGGCGTCGATCACCACCACCGAGCCCGTGCTGTGGGCCACCATCCGGCGGGCGGCCTCCCCTACCGTCTCGTCGGGACGGGCCGTGACCACCGGGGTGCTCATCAGCTCGCCGACCGTGTGTTGCGTGGGGGCGCCGTCAGCCATGGGCGGAGGCTAGGCCGGGCCCGTGCGACCGGCGGACGCCCCGGAGCCGGACGCCGGCGAGCGGGGCGCAGGCGGTGGCCCGGCGCCCGCAGGCCGTAGCCTGGGCCCCATGTCTGAGCCGACCGCTGAGCCGACCCCGGCCGTCGCCGCCCCGCCCGCCGGCGACGAGCAGTTGACGCCCCAGCAGTACGACGTCCTGCGCCGCGGCGCCACCGAACCGCCGTGGTCGGGCGAGCACGTCCACACCAAGGCCGACGGGACCTACCACTGCGCGGCCTGCGGCGCCACGCTCTTCGATGCCGGCACCAAGTTCGAGTCAGGATCGGGCTGGCCGAGCTTCTTCGAGCCGGCCGTGGCCGAGGCCGTGGCCACCGTCGAGGACGTCAGCCACGGCATGCGTCGCGTCGAGGTCGTCTGCGCCCGCTGCCGGGGCCACCTCGGCCACGTGTTCCCCGACGGGCCCCAGCCCACCGGGCTGCGCTACTGCATCAACTCGCTCTCGCTCGCCTTCGACCCGGCCGCCGACGCCGGGTCGGACGACCACGGCCCGGGTGGTGCCGACATTTGACCGACCACGTCCGCTGGGAGCGGCGACCGACGTTGCACGAGCCCGTCCTCGTCGCCGCCTTCGAGGGCTGGAACGACGCCGGTGACGCCGCCTCCTCGGCGCTCGAGCACCTGGCGATGGTCGCCCGGGCCACCAGGGTCGCCACCATCGACCCCGAGGTGTTCTACGACTTCACCGCCACCCGGCCCGAGGTGCGCATGCTCGACGGGCGCACCCGATCGATCGAGTGGCCCGAGCCCACGTTGCGGGCGGGGACCCTGCCCGGCACCGACGACGCCGACGGCCAGGACATCGTCCTGCTGGCCGCCCACGAGCCGGGCCTGCGGTGGCGCACCTTCTGCGAGCAGGTGCTGGGCGTCGCCCGCGACCTCGGCGTCACCCGGGTCGTCACCCTCGGCGCCCTGCTGGCCGAGGTCCCCCACACGCGGGCGCCGCGCATCATCGGCACGGCCGACGACGACGAGCTGATCGGGCGGCTCGGCCTCCGGCGCTCCACCTACGAGGGGCCGACCGGCATCGTGGGGGTGCTGGCCGACGCCGCCTCCGGGGCCGGCTACCCGTCGGTGTCGCTGTGGGCCGCGGTGCCCACCTACGTGCCGGGGGCGCCGTGCCCGCCGGCGACGGTGGCCCTGCTGGCGCGGGCGGGCGAGGTGCTGGGCATCCCCATCCCCGCCGAGGTGCCCGCCACCGAGGCGCGCGAGTACGTCACCCGCATCGACGAGATCGTCGCTGACGACGAGGACCTGGTGCGCTTCGTCGAGCGCCTCGAACAGGCCCAGGACGAGTCCGAGGTGGCCGAACCCGACCCCGACCGCCTCATCGCCGAGGTGGAGAACTTTCTCCGCGACAACTGAGCTGAGGAGTGCCGGCGGCGGCACACCGAGCACCCATCCGGACCGTCGCCACCCCCCAGGAATCGGAGCACCATGATCCCCAAGTCCCGGGCCCCTCGTCGTCGCCGCGGCCAGACGCTCCACCCGCAGTCGCCGACCGGGCCGGCGCGCACCGGCCTGCGGCTGGGGATCGCCGCTACCGTCGCCGTCGTCGCCGTCGGCGCCGTGGTGTTCGCTCTCACCCGCGACGACCGCGACTCGGCTGGTCCCGTCGACCAGGCCAATGAGCCCGGCGTCGCCCACGTCCACGGGCTCGGCGTCAACCCCGCCGACGGCGCCCTGTTCGTCGCCACCCACTTCGGGATGTTCCGCATCGCCGGCGACGGCCCGGCCGAGCGGGTCGGCGACAGCTTCCAGGACACGATGGGCTTCACCGTCACCGGGCCCGACCGCTTCCTCGGGTCGGGCCACCCTGACCTCGACGGCGTGGCCGACGGACTGCCCGGTCGGTTGGGCCTGATCGAGTCGACCGACGCCGCTGGCACCTGGGCACCGCTGTCGCTGTCGGGTGACGCCGACTTCCACGGCCTCACCGCCGTGCACGAGCAGGTCTACGGCTGGGACGCCGGTAGCGGCCGGTTCATGGTCTCCGCTGACCGCCAGGAGTGGGACATCCGCTCGACGATCGACCTGTTCGGTTTCGCCGTCGACCCCGAGGACCCCGACCTCATCCTCGGCGCCACGCCCGACGGGCTCGTCGAGTCCACCGACGGGGGCCGCACCTGGGACGCGACCGACGGGCCGGCGGCGGTGACCGTGGCGTGGGATGCCACGACCGGGCAATGGGCGATCGACGAGACCGGGACCGTCTTCCACGTCGAGGACGGTGACTGGCGCCCGGTCGGCAGCCTCCCCGGTACCCCCCAGGCCCTGCTCGCCACCGCTGACTCGTTGTACGCCGCCGCCGTCGGCACCGACGGCGCCACCGGTATCTACCGCTCCACCGACGGTGCCGACTGGCGCCTGCTCTACCAGGACGACCCCCCGTGACCACGGGTACGAGCTAC
>JBBJOU010000282.1:0-3697 GCA_037724305.1 Acidimicrobiales bacterium | reverse complement strand
GCTGGATGGTCGTTTCGAACATCTCAAGCGGCGCGGGATCGGTTGCGGTCTCGGTCCAGTAGCGGCGCATCCGTAGGACCGTGTCGCTCCTGTGCTCCTCTGCGGGCGTCCTGTTGGCGGCCACCCATGCCAGCTCATCGGCTGGGGACGGTCCCCACCCCTCACCCCCGGTCGGGCCGTTCAGCTTCATGCTTCCACCTTCCACTCGATGCGGACTGACTCGGGGTCGAACCCGTTGTGGCCGCCGTGGCGGGTGGCGGGGAGCACGGTGATGTCGACCAACAGGTCGATGACGGCCCGCTTGCGGGCCAACGGGAGCGAATCCCAGCGTTCGGCGATGTCGGGGCCGGCGACGTCGACGAGGTCGGGGGCGGTCGACGCCGACCGGGCGACCTGCTGCCACTGCTCGAGCTCGGGCCGCAACTTGGCGCTGACCCGGGCGAGTTGCACGCCGTCGATGTCGCCGGCGGCGAAACTGTCGGCGGCCTGGTCGAGGCGGGCACGGATGCCGGCGGCCTTGTCGGCGGCGTCCTGGGCGGTCGTGTCGTCGGTGCGGGCGAGGACGGCGGCGGCGTCGGGGAGGGCCAGGCGGGCGAGGACGACCTGCTCGACGAGGTTGTCGACGTCGCGACGGGACCTCCGCACGTGGTACCCGTGCTGGCACACGTAGGTGTCGGTCACGCGGCCGTCCTTGCCGGCGACGAGGACCCGCATCGGCCCATCGCACACCGAACATTTGGCGAGGCCTGACAGCAGGTACTTGATTGCGCTGCTGGCCGGGCTGGTGCGCCGTCCGGGGTCGGAGAGCACGGCCACGAGGCGGCGGTAGGTGTCGTCGTCGAGGATCGCTTCCCAGTCGCCGCGGCCGACGACCTGGCCCCGGTGGACGCGCTGGGCGACGTTGCGCTCTCGCAGTTGGACAGGGCGCAGCGCCGTCGGCCCCCACTGCACCCCGTTCCGGGTTGGCACCTTGCGTTCGTTGAGACTGGCGACGATCGATCGGAGCGACTCACCGACGAGGACCGCGGCCGCCGCCGACCGGACGACGTCGGCCTGCTCGGGGTGCACGACGTCTTTGGAGGCGAGGCGGCGCCCTTGGTCGTCGTAGGTGAACTCGCGGCGCCACCCGTAGGCGATGCGCCCGTGGGGTTGGCCGGCCTCGGCCCGTTCGGCCATCTTCGCCCGGACCCGGCGGGCGAGCTGTTCGCTCTCGTGCTTGGCCACGTTGCCCTTGATCCTCGCCGTGAGCCGGCCCTGAGGGGTTGCTAGGTCGATCTCCCCGCCGACGGAGGCTAGGGCGACGCCACGGCGTTCGGCGAGGTCGACGACGTCCTCGAGCTCTCGTGGGGTGCGGGTCAACCTGTCGACGTCCCACACGACGAGGGCCTCGAGCCGGCCGGCGCCGAGGGCCGCCATCATCTCCTCGTACCGGGGGCGGGGCCGGCCGTTGGTGGCGCTCACATCGTTGTCGGTGAACACCTCGGCGACGGTCCAGCCCTTGGCCTCACTGAGCGCGACGCAGTCTTTCAACTGGCGGGCGACGCCGAGGGCGGTGTCGTTCGGGTCGGAGCTGATGCGGGCGTACACCGCTGCGTTGGTCACAACATCGACGGTACCACACGTGTTGGTTGTGCTTGGCGACGTCGGTCGGCCCGCCGTCGAGCCAGTGGACGATGTGGTGGATGTCGAGGTGGCGGGTGTGGGGGCAGCCCGGGAAGGCGCAGCCGCCGTCGCGGGTCTCGACCAGGCGACGTTGGGCGGTGGTGACGACCCGGCGGGTGCGGCCGAGGTCGAGCGGTTGGCGCAGGGCGTTCTCGAAGAGGGGGCGGACGGCGGCCTCGCACGCCATGCGCCGGACGGCCGAAGCGTCGAGGGGAGTGCCGTCGCGCAGGTGGCACCGGCCCCGCCGGGCAGGGGCGTCGGGGCCGTCCGGGGTCGTCGGGTCGATGCCCGACACGGCGCCGGCGTGCACGTGGACGGTCACGGCGTGACGGTCGCCGCCGACACACGGGGTGGGGCCGGCGGCGAGCCCGGTCTCGGCGAGGGCGACCAGGGCGTCGGCCAGGCGGGCGGCGCCGGGATCGTCGGCGTCAACTGCCGGATCGCCCACCGGGTCACCCTGGTGTTCGCGCCAGGCGGCCTCGGCGTGGGCGTCAAGGGCGGCGCGCACGACGGCGGCGTCCTCGGCGGGGAGCAGGGCGGTGAGGCGGACCATCCCGGCCTCGTCGGCGCCGGCGATCCGCAGGCTGCGGCGCCGGTGGGCGGTCGCGGCGGGGGCGGGGTCGTCGCGCACGGTGTCCCACGCCCGCACGATGCGGGTGAGCTGGGTCGGGGTGGCAGCGGTGGCGACGTCGACCCAGTGGGTCTGCGACGCGGGGTCCGGGTCGCACGCCCGCACGACCAGTTCGGCCTTGGCCGGCGACAGCCGCCCGGCGGCGAAGGCTTCGGCCACGACCGGGCGGTCCCGCAGTCCTCGGGCCAGGATCACGTAGCGCCGGGCGGTGGCAGGATCGAGCCCGAGGTCGATGCCGGCGCGGTGCTCGACCGAACGGATCCCCGGCCCCTCCCAGCACCCGGAGCGGTCGTACTCGCTCAGCAGGGCGACCAGGCGGGCCGTGCCCGCGTGCACGTGCGCAGCCTGCTCGGCCAACTGGCGCTCGAGGGCCAGGTCCGCCTGTTCCTGTGGGGTGGTGGTGAGGACCGCCATGCCCCGTACCATAGACGAACATACGTACGTCGCACAAGTGTTCGTGCAAAAGTCTCCGCCGACCGCCTACCCGCCCTCGACGGTGCGCCGCACCAGCTCGGCCCGCAGCCCGGCGTAGAAGTCGAGCATCGCCGCGTACGTCGTGTCGTCGACCTCGAAGAGGCCACGGTCGAGCTGCGCCATCCGCCCGAGACCCTCGGCGAGGCGGTACGGGCTGAAGCCGCCGTCCTTCTCCGGCGCCGAGGCCAGGATGTGGTCGACCCCGTGGAGGGGGGCGAGGGCGTGCACGTCGACGAAGTCCCGGGCCTCGGCCCGGCCGAACAGGGCGAGGACCTTGTCGACGGCCAGTTCCTCGGACGACCGGGCGGGGCCGAGCTCGGTGGCGACCGGCGGCCGCCACGGCGGATCGACCCCGAGATCGACCTCGGTGTGCTCCTCGCCGTCGTGCACCGTGAGGCGCACGAACCCGACGTGACGCCGCGCCTCGTCGCAGGTCAGCCCGTCGAGCACGAGCGCGTGGCCCAGGGCATCGGCGGCGACGGTGACGAGCGCACGCTCAGCGCCGAAGAAGTCGAGGTCGGCCGTGGTCCGGTCCACGAGGCGCTGCACGATGAGCGCCGCCCCGCCGGCGAGGACGAAACCCGACGATTCCGCCAGCGTGAAGAACGTCCGCGCTACGCGGACCTGGAGCGAGGAGAGGCCCACCGCCGCCGCACCTCCCGTCCGTGCACCCGCTCGAAGTAGTCGGCCCACGCCGCCTCGACCGACGCCGGCAGGTAGAGGTCGTCCCAGATGCGGAACAGGGCGTCGACGTCGATGAACGCCCGCACATGGCGCTCGTCGCCCTCCCGCAACACCGTCTCGTAGACGAAGCGCCGATCCGACGCGTCGTCGAGGTCGAACGCCCGCTGCGGGAACCCCCAGTGCACCTCTCGAGGTAGCTCCACCAGCCGTGCCATGCCGGGAAGGGTACGGGGGCGGTGGCTCGTT
>JBBJOU010000281.1:0-3697 GCA_037724305.1 Acidimicrobiales bacterium | reverse complement strand
ACCTTCACCCGCTCCTGCCCGGGCACGCCCTAGCGACGACCGCCGCGGGCGATCAGACGGCGCGGTCGAGGGCGTGCTGCACGAGGGCGATGAGGGCGGCGGCGGCGGCGCCGGTCTGGCGGGCGTCGACGCGGACCAACGGCACGTCGGGGCCGAGGGCGAGGGCGTCGCGCACCTCGGCATCCGCGTGCGGGGCGGTGTCGGCGAAGGTGTTGACGGCGACGACGAAGGGGATCCGGCGGTCCTCGAAGTAGTCGACCGCCGGGAAGCCCTCGTCGATGCGGCGCAGGTCGACGAGGACGATGGCGCCGACCGCCCCCTTCGCCAGGTCGTCCCACATGAACCAGAAGCGGTCCTGGCCCGGGGTGCCGAACAGGTACAGCACCATCTGGTCGTCGATCGAGATCCGTCCGAAGTCGAGGGCCACGGTGGTCGTGGTCTTGGCCCCGACGGCGGTGGTGTCGTCGAGGCCGATCGAGGCCTCGGTCATCGCCGCCTCGGTGGTGAGCGGTGCGATCTCCGAGACGGCGCCGACGAAGGTGGTCTTGCCGACACCGAAGCCGCCGGCGATCACGACCTTCACCGGGATCGGGGGAAGGGCGTCGGCGAGGCCCGGGAGGATCGACGCCGGGCTCACCCCGGCGCTACCGAGCGCGGAGTCCACCGAGGAGCCTCTCGAGGATCGCCCGGTCCGGGCGGTCGGCGCTGGGAACATGCACGGCGAGCAAGCCCTGAGCCGTGAGATCGGAGACGAGCACCCGCGCCACCCCGAGCGGCACCGACACCCGGGCCGCCACCTCGGCGATCGATTGCGGGCGCCGGCACAGCAGCACGATCTCGCGCTGCTCGTAACGCAGGGCGACGAGGGCCCGCATGCCCTCGGCCGTGGTGGTCACCATCGACTCGAGCGGGAGGTCGGCCCCGTTCGACCGGGTCCGCCCCCCGGTCACCGCGTACGCCGGCACGACCCGTCGGGCCCCGACGTCACGATCCCGTTGCATCGTCAGCCTCCCAGCGCGCGGTCGTCATTGGTCGGGGGCACTCGGTCATCGGGCCAGGACCGCCTGGAGCGCGGTGCGCAGGGCGGGGGTGAGCACCTGGCCGATGCGCTCGACGAGCATCCCCATCTCGTAGCCGACGAGACCGAGATCGCAGTCGGCCCGGGCCACGACGGCGAAGCACGAACCATCGCTCACCGAGGTCACGAACAGGTAGGCGTGGTCGAGCTCGACGATGAGCTGGCGGACGTCGCCGGCCTCCAGGGTCCGGGCGGCGCCACGGGTCAGGCTGGACAGCCCGGCGGTGATGGCCGCCAGTTGGTCGGCGCGGGCCCGGTCGAGCCGGTCCGACATCGCCAGCGCCAAGCCGTCGCTCGACACGACCAGGGCGGCGATGGTGCCCGGCACCTGACCGACGAAGGCGTTGATCGTCCAGTTGAGGCGGCCGGCCTCCACGGTGGCGGCGCTCATGACTCCTCCGGGCCGGCACCGCCGGCGACGTCCTGGCGCGCTCGGGTCTGGTTGGCCTGGAAGCGCGACAGCATGGCGCGCACGTCCTCCCGGGACCGGACCGGCGCCGCCGGTTGCGGCTCGGCGTGGGCGGCGGGACCGAGGTCGGGGTGGAGGCTGCGTTGGGGCACCCGGCGCGGCAGACCCTCTCCCGCCGCCGGTCGCGTGGGGGTGACCGCCGTGACGGTCGGGCGGGGCGGCGTCGAGCCGTTGGTGGCCGGCGGGACCGGTCGCCCCTGGGGCAAAGCGGCGGTGGCGGCGAGGGCCGGCGCCGGCCGACGCGATGGCCTGATCGCGGTCGGCGTGAACGCGGCCGGCACGGTCGCCGGGCGATCGAGGGCGGCGGGCGCCGAGGCGGCGGTGCTGGGGACCGCGACCGGTGCCCCGCTGTCCGGCTCGGCCAGCAACGACTCGGGGACGAGCACCACCGCGGTCATGCCTCCGCCGGGCGTCTCCAGCAGCCGCACCCGGACGCCGTAGCGGACGGCGAGCCGGGAGACGACGTGGAAGCCGAGCCGCTTGGCCACGCGGAGGTCGACCTCGGGTGGCGACGCCAGGAGGTCGTTGGCGGCGTCGCGGTCGGCGGCCGCCATGCCGATGCCCCGGTCCTCGATGCGCAGTTCGCAACCCCCGTCGGGGCGGCGGAGGTTGGCGATCCGCACCCGGGACTCGGGGGGTGAGAACTGCAAGCCGTTCTCGACCAGCTCGGCGACGAGGTGGGCGAGGTCGGCCACCGCCCGGCCGACGACGCCGACGCCGTCGTCGATGGCCACCTCCGTGCGGCGGTAGTCCTCGACCTCCGACACCGCCGCCCGCACGACATCGGCGAGGGCGACCGGGCGGCCCCAACGACGGGGCGGGTCCTCGCCGGAGAGGACGAGCAGGGACTCGGCGTTGCGCCGGATGCGGGTGGCGAGGTGGTCGAGGCGGAACAGGCGGTCGAGCGCGTCGGGGTCGGCCTCCTGCTCTTCCATCTGGACCAGCAGGCCGATCTGGCGGTCGAGCAGCGACTGGTTGCGGCGGGCGAGATGGACGAAGAGCTCGCCGATCGAGGCGCGCTCCTCGGCCTGGGTCTCAGCCCGGGCGAGGGCGGCGGCCAGCTGTGCCGACCGGCGTTGCTCGTCGTCGTTGGCCCGCCACGACAACACCTGCCCGCAGGCGGCGGCGACGAGCGCGGCGCCGTGGGCGGCGTACGCCGACACCGAGCCGGCCTCCAGGGCGGCGACGGCGTAGAGGGCGACCGCGGGTAGCTGGAAGCCGATCAGGCGCCACCGCCAGCGACGGCGCTCGGTCGTCGGGTCGACCTGGTCGTCGGTCTCGCTCGGCGTCAGCTCGGTACGGGAGATCTCGGTGGCGCCCACACCCCTTCCATCGGCGGGCGCGGTGCGTCGATGAAGGATGGTTGGCGTCGTAGCCCGATCGGTCTAGTCACGCCCGATCGAGCGCGGCGCCTGGCTCAGCCGGAGAGGACGAGCTCCTTGGCGTCGCGCTCGGCGCGCCGGGAGGCGATGCGGGCGGCCGCTCGGCCGACCTGGCCGATGCGCTTGACCACCTTGCGTCGGGCCTCCTCGGCCTCCGGCGTCAGGTCGGTCAGCTCCTCGACACCCCACTGGCGCAACACCGTCGGGACCAGGATCTGGTCGTGGTGGGCGGTGAAGTCGTAGATGCCGGCATCGGCGATGGCCCGGGCGTGGTCGGCGAAATCGGGGATGCCGGTGCCGGGCATCTCGAACTCGCGCACCTGGCGCTCGATGGCGATGACCCCGCCGGACGGATCGACCTCGAGGGCGGCCTTCATCAGGTCGCGGTAGAACAGGAAGTGGTGGTTCTCGTCCTTGGCGACGCGCGCCATGACGTCGTGGCCGGCGCTGTCCATGAGCTTGCCGGTGTTGCGGTGCGAGATCCGGGTGGCGAGCTCCTGGAGGGCGACGTAGGCGAACCCGTCGGCGGCGGTGGTCGGCTCGGGCGTCATGCCGCCGCTCACCTGGGCCATGCGGGCCCGTTCGAGGGCCACGGGGTCGATGGCCCGAGTCACGGTCAGGTAGTCGCGGATGACGATCGAGTGGCGCCCTTCCTCGGCGGTCCAGCGACGTGCCCACGCTCCCCAGACGCCGTCGTTGCCGAACATCCGCTCGATGGTGCGGAAGTAGTACGGGAGGTTGTCCTCGGTCAGGAGGTTGACGAACAGG
>JBBJOU010000280.1:0-3701 GCA_037724305.1 Acidimicrobiales bacterium | reverse complement strand
GGGCGCCGCGGCCCACCTGTCGCGGGGGGGCGCGTGGTCCACCCGCGGCTATCCCCCCCCGTGCACGACGACGGCCTGAACTGGGCGCTGCTCGCCAAGGCCAACGACGCCCTCGACGCCCTCGCCCGTGGGGCAGCGACTCGACCATCGCAGCGGTTGCCCAGCTGGGCACCTGACCGAAAGCAACGGAGGATCCCGCCATGCCCGACGAGACGCTCGACGACAGGTGGTTCGCACGGGAGCTCCCGGTGCTGCTGGCCATCGGCAGGCTTGGGACCCCTGACAGGCAGGTCAACGACGACGACGTCGCCGATGCGGTGGGCCTGTCCATGCTCGAGCTCGGCGAGAGCCTCCGCTGGCTCCACGAGGGTGGCTACGTCGCTTCACACCGGGCCGGCGGCATGCCCTTCCTGCGCCTCACGCTGACCGAGAAGGGTCGACGCCAGGTCGGGGTCTGGCCGAAGGCCGACGACGCCGTTGCCGCCTTTCTCGACGCCTTGGAGGCCGCCGCCGACCAGGCCGAGGATCCTGACCGCAAGTCTCGGATTCGCAGCGCGGCGGCGGCACTTCGAGACGTCAGCACCGAGGCCTTCGGCGGAGCTCTCGCCGCCGCACTGGCGGCCGGGCTGGGCCTGTCCTGATGCTGCCTACTCCAGCCCGATCGTCGACTCCCCGTCGATGAACCGACGGGCTTCGGCGACAACCTCGAGCGGGTCCACCTCGGCATAGAGGGACAGCTGTCGAACGAGGAAGCTCAGCAGGACGAGCGTGCCCCCGAGTAGTGGCTCGGCATCGAGGTCGAGATGGTCGGCATCGTCCATGGTGGCGGAGACGGCGCCGACCTCCATGAGCCGCTGCAAGGCCAGGTCCGTCGCTCCCCCCGATTCGGCACCGGGATCGAAGGCAACCACGCCGTCGAGGAGCACGTGAGCGGCCAATCTCCCCGGGTCTGGCATCGGCTGTTCATAGTCCATGAAGTCCAACCGTACGGGGCCACGGGAGGGCGCCCGGTTCGACCGTGGCACGCCGATGCCAGAATCGATTGTCTGCCGACCAGGCCTCGGGCCCGCACCCCATCTGACCTGCGCAAACGTGGTGGGCGCAAAGGGACTCGAACCCCTGGCCTCTGCCGTGTGAAGGCAGCGCTCTAACCAACTGAGCTATGCGCCCCGCTCGGGGTCGGCGAGCGTAGCGCGAGGGTCCGACCGAGCCGGAACGATCAGGGCGGGAAGGGGTAGTCGTAGGGGGCGAGGGCGTCCTCGAGGAGGGCGAGGGTGCGCAGGACGGCGACGTCGCCGTGTTGGGGGCCGATGACCTGCAGGCCGATGGGCAGGCCGTCCGGGTCGAGGCCGGCCCGGACCGTGCCCGCCGGGGACCGGGTCAGGTTGAACGGGTAGGTGAGGCGGACCCAGTCGTCGCGCTCGGCGCCGTTCACCTCGCCGCGGGTGCCGCTGGCGATGCGGGGGGCCCGGCCGGCGACCGTCGGGGTGAGCAGCACGGTGTGGCCATGGAGCACCTCGACCAGGCGGAGGTTGAGGTCGTGGCAGGCCCGTTCGGCTCGCACCAGTCGGCGGGCGTCGACCGAGCGGCCGGCCCAGGCGATGGCGGCCAAGCGGCCCGGTTCGAGGCGGTCCCAGTCGGGGGTGCCCTCCAGGTCGGCGACCTGCTCCCAGTCGTACGACGCGGTGATGGCCAACCACGTCTCGACCGGGTCCTCGGCGAACAGGGTGGGCACCTCGACCACCTCGGTGCCGAGGTCGGCGAGCACGCCGACGGCGTGCTCGCAGGCGGCCAGGACGGCGGCGTCGACCTCTGCGTAGCCGAGGTCGGGCGACCACGCCACCCGGCGGGGCGTGCCCAGGTCGTCGAGCGAGTGGGCCCACGGTTCGGTGGGCATGGGCAAGGACCGGAGGTCGGACGGGTCGGGCCCGACGATGGACTCGAGGGCGGCGGCGCCATCACGGATGCGGCGGGTGAGGACGCCGCCGCTGGTGCAGTCGCCCCAACTCGGCGGCCTGGGCCCGCCGGCGGGCACCCGGCCGAGCGACGGCTTGAGGGCGGTGAGCCCGCACAGGGCGGCGGGAATGCGGAGGGAGCCGCCGCCGTCGCTGGCGGTGGCCAGGGGCACGAGACCGGCGGCGACGGCCGCCGCCGAGCCGCCCGACGAGCCGCCGGGCGTGCGCTCGAGGTCCCACGGGTTGCGCGTCGGCGGAAACAGGCGGTTGAACGTGGCGGCGGTCCACCCGCCCTCCGGTGTGTTGGTCTTGCCGACGACGACGCAGCCGGCGGCCCGGAGGCGGGCGACGAGGATCGAGTCGCGGGTAGCGGGCGCGTCCTCGGCGTGCAGCAGCGACCCCCTGGTGGTGCGGAACCCGATGGCGTCCTCGAGGTCCTTGACGCCGATGGGCACGCCGGCGAGCGGACCAGCGGGCCGACCGGCGGCGATGCGCTCGTCGATGGCGGCGGCCTCGGCGAGGGCGCGGTCGCCGTCGACGGCGACGAACGCCGCCGTGGCGCCGTCGTGGGCATCGATGCGAGCGAGGGCGGCAGCCACGGCTTCGCGCGCCGAGGTGGTGCGGCCCCGCACCCGAGTGGCCAGTTCGACGGGGCCGAGGGCGCCGGTCAGCCCGCCGCTCAGGGCGTCGGTCGCGGCGGCCTCGGTCATGGGAGGCGGACCGCGCGAGCGATCCGAGCGGCGCGCATGGCGGGATGCTGCCACGCCAGGGTGTGGCGGTGTCAGAACCGGAGGAGAGGGCGACAGTCGCTCATCGCGGCGTGGTAGCGAGCCCTCGACACCGGAACGGGTCAGGGGGCGAGGCAGAGAGCGGTGTCGCGGTCGGCGGGCTGGAAGACGTCGGTACCGGGGGGGCAGCCTCCGGCGGAGAGCACGACGACTCGGACGAGGCGGGCGCCGTCAGTGGCGCAGGACACCGGGGTGGCCAGCTGTCGGGTGTCCGGGAGGACGCACGAGCCGGCGAGGTCGTCTTCAGCCGGGCCGCCGCCGGTGGCGTAGGCGGTGAAAACGAAGATGGCGCCGAGGGCGCCGAGCAGCAGCAGCCAGGGCAGCGCCCGCACGATCACCGAGCGGGTGTCGACGACGTCGGTGTCGGTGAAGAGGTCGCCGGTGACCCGGCCCGTCGCCGTGGGGGCGGCGCCCGACACCTTCTCCCTCGCCGATCCGACGGTGCGGGCCCGGAGCAGCTCGGTGTCGTAGGCCACCCGCCGGCCGGGGTTGCCCAGGATGCGGAACGCCTCGTTGACCTCACGCATGCGGCGGTCGGCGTCGGTGCGCTCGCCGGGACCGGCGTCGACGAAGCGATCGGGGTGGAGGCGGCGGGCGAGGTCGACGTAGGCGCGTCGGACAGCGTCGGGCGGGGTCCCGGGGGCGACGCCGAGCGTCTCGTAGTGGGTGCCCGGCAGCTCGTGCACGATGCGACGGTACCCCCCCGCCGGCGACTGACCGGCGTGGGGACCGCTCAGCCCGTCCCCTGTGCCACCTCAGTAGCCGGCGGTGGGGTCGACGGGGCCGATGAGCGCCTCGCCGGCCGCGTAGCGGGCGATGTTGTCGGCCACACGAGCGGACAGGAGCGGTACGGCCATCGCCGGGGTGTTGCCCACATGAGGGGTGAGCAGCACGTTGGGCATCGACCACAGCGGGTGGCTGTCGGGCAGGGGCTCGGGGTCGGTGACGTCGAGGCCCG
>JBBJOU010000279.1:0-3705 GCA_037724305.1 Acidimicrobiales bacterium | reverse complement strand
TCTCGCTGGTCGCCTACGGCGCCATGGCCGCCGCCGCCCGGGAGCTGCTGGACAGCGGCACCTACGGGTTCCTGCACGGTGCCGGCGCCGCGACCGCGCTCCGCGACGCGTTCGATACCTGATCCCGCTCGGCGGGTCGGCGGTCAGTAGGTTCGGCCGCCGATGGCCACCACCGTGATGTGGTTCCGGCGCGACCTGCGCCTCGCCGACAACCCGGCACTGCTCGAAGCGGTCCACGAGGCCGGCGCCGACGGCGAGGTGGTGGCCTTCTTCGGCCTCGACGACCGGCTCCGACGGCCTGCTGGCGCCCCCCGCCTGGCGTTCCTGTACGGCTGCCTCCGAGCCCTCGACGATGCCATCGGCGGGTGCCTCGTGGTGCGGGCGGGGCCGCCGGCCACGACGGTCCCGGCGCTGGCCGGCGAGGTCGGGGCCACGGTCGTGTGCTGCGCCGAGGACTTCGGGCCCTACGGCCGGGCCCGTGACGACGAGGTCGCCGAGGCGTTGGCGGCGAAGGGCATCGAGCTGCGTCGCATCGGCTCGCCCTACGCGGTGGCGCCGGGCACCGTCTGCACCGCCGCCGGCGAGCCCTACAAGGTGTTCACGCCGTTCTCGCGGGCGTGGCGCGACCACGGCTGGCCCGAACCCGTGCGAGCGCCGGCGTCGGTCCGGTGGACGAGCGGTGTCGACGGCGACGGCGTCCCTGACGATCCGCCGCTCGGCGCCGCCACCCTGCCCGACGCCGGCGAGCCCGCCGCCCAGCAGACGGCCCGGCGGTTCTTCGACCGCCGCCTCGAGGGTTACTCCGCCGGGCGCGACGACCCCGGCGCCGACGCCACCAGCCGCCTGTCGGTCCACCTCAAGTACGGCACCGTCCACCCCCGCCAGCTCCTGGCCAAGCTCGGCCGCGGCACCGGCCCCGACACCTTCCGCACCGAGTTGGCCTGGCGCGAGTTCTACGCCGATGTCCTGTTCGCCCGGCCCGACACCGTCCGCCGGGCGTACCGGGAGTCGATGCGCACCATGGCCGTCGACGAGGGGGCCGACGCCGACGAGCGCTTCGCCGCCTGGGCCGAGGGGCGGACGGGCTATCCCATCGTCGACGCCGGGATGCGCCAGCTCCTGGCCGAGGCGTGGATGCACAACCGGGTGCGCATGATCGTCGCCAGCTTCCTGGTGAAGGACCTCCACCTCGACTGGACCCGCGGCGCCCGCCACTTCATGGACCACCTCGTCGACGGCGACGTCGCCTCCAACCAGCACGGCTGGCAGTGGACAGCCGGCACCGGCACCGACGCCGCCCCCTACTTCCGCGTCTTCAACCCGACCACGCAGGCCACCCGCTACGACGCCGACGGCACCTACGTGCGGCGCTGGGTGCCCGAGCTCGCCGGGCTGGCCGCCAAGCTGGTGCACGAGCCGTGGAAGGTCGACGGTGGCCCAGCCGGCGGCTACCCGCCACCGATCGTCGACCACGCCGAGGAGCGTGAGGAGGCCCTGCGCCGCTACGCCGCCGTGAGCGAACGCTGAGGGAGGCCGGCAGCGGGTCGCGGCTGTCGCAGGGGTACCTCCGGTAGAGTTCACGCGCACGTACCCCGCTCGTGGGGACCGCGAGGAACGAATGCGGCCGGATGGGGCCGGGGTGGTGGCATGGCTGACGACGAGCTCGACGAACGCAGGACCGCAATCCTGCGCGCCGTGGTCGAGGAGTACATCGAGACGGCCCAGCCCGTCGGCTCAGGTGCCGTCGCGCCGGTCGTCAACGTCTCGTCGGCCACCGTGCGCAACGCCATGTCCAGCCTCGAACAGGACGGGTTCCTGCGCCAGCCCCACACGTCGGCCGGCCGGGTGCCCACCCAGAAGGGCTACCGCCACTTCGTCGACGCCATCACCGAGCCCGCCGCCCTCGACATGGCGAGCGTGCAGCAGGTCCGGTCGTTCTTCTCCACCGCCCACGGCGAGCTCGAGCAGCTCCTCCAGGACACCTCCCGGCTGCTGTCGAACCTCACCGACTACGCCGCCGTCGTGGTCGGCCCCCAACAGGAGAGCGCCCCGATCCGCTCGGTGCAGCTCGTCGGCCTGGCGCCGCGCGTGGCCCTGCTGGTCGTGGTGCTCGCCAGCGGCACCGTCGAGAAGCGCACCCTCGAGCTCGGCGACGAGGTGGGCGACGAGCGCTTGGCGGCGGCCACCGCTCACCTGTCGCGCCAGCTGATCGGGCGTTCCCTCGCCACGCTGCCCGAGGCCGTGACCCCCACCGGCGACGCCCGCACCGACACCGTCGGCGCCGCCGCCCTCGCCGCTCTCGGCGCCGGCGACGACAACGACGCCGACCACGTCTGGGTGGGCGGCGCCGCCCGGATGGCGGGCGCCTTCGAGGCGGTCGACACCGTCCGCCAGGTGCTCTCCATCCTCGAGCAGCAGTACGTGGTGGTCACCGTGCTCCAGGACGTGCTCGACCGGGGCCTGCAGGTGGCCATCGGCTCCGAGACCGGTCTCGTCCCCCTCGCCGAGTGCTCGCTCGTCGTCGCCCCGTACGAGGTCGAGGGCGAGCCGGCGGGGTCGATCGCCGTCCTCGGCCCCACCCGCATGCACTATCCGCAGGCCCTGGCGGCCGTCGCCGTGGTCAGCCGCCGGCTGGGTCGCCACCTCACCGACCAATAGCCTGCGGACCACCGTGGCCACCGACTACTACGAGCTGCTGGGCGTCCGACCGGGCGCGCCGGTCGAGGAGATCAAGCGGTCGTACCGGCGCCTGGCGCGCCAGCTCCACCCCGACGCCAACCCCGACGATCCGGGCGCCGAGGCCCGGTTCAAGGCCGTGGCCCAGGCCTACGAGGTGCTGTCCGATCCCGACAAGCGGCGCCGCTACGACGCCTACGGCCCTGACGGCGTCAACGGCGGCGGTCGCGGCGACCCCGCCAACGGCTTCGGCGACATCTTCGAGGCGTTCTTCGGCGGCGGCGGGCCGTTCGGCGGAGGCGGCGGCCGCGGCGGCCAGGGCGGCCCCCCCCGGGGCAGTGACCTCGAGGTGGTGGCCGAGCTCGACTTCGACGTCGCCGTCTTCGGTGGCGAGCAGCCGGTGTCGGTGCGCACCGCCGAGGCGTGCCCCGACTGCTCGGCCACCGGCGCCGCCCCCGGCACCGCACCGCGGGCGTGCCCCGACTGCGGCGGCTCGGGCCAGGTGCGCCGGGTGCGCCAGTCGCTGCTCGGCCAGGTGGTCACCGCCGGGCGGTGCGCCCGCTGCGGGGGGTTCGGCCAGATCATCGAACGGCCCTGTCCCACGTGCAGCGGCGAGGGCCGCCGCATCATCGAGAAGTCCTACACCGTCGACGTTCCCGCCGGGGTCGACACCGGGGCGACCCTGCGCCTGCCTGGCCGGGGCGCGGTCGGGGTGCGCGGCGGCGGGACCGGCGACCTCTACGTCCACGTGAAGGTCCGACCCCACGCCCGTTTCGAGCGGCGGGGCACTGACCTGGTGCACACCCTGCACGTGCCCATGACGCAGGCCGCCCTCGGCGCCCACCTCCCGTTCGAGACCCTCGACGGCGGCGAGGACCTCGTGCTGCCCGGCGGCACCCGCACCGGGCGGACCTTTCGCCTCCGTGGCCGGGGCGTGCCCCACCTCGAGGGTCGTGGCCGGGGCGACCTGTTGGTGGAAGTGGTGGTCGACACCCCCGACGAGCTGTCGCGCGAGGAGGAGGAGCTGAT
>JBBJOU010000278.1:0-3727 GCA_037724305.1 Acidimicrobiales bacterium | reverse complement strand
TCGATCCACTGGTGAGCTCGTCGAGCCCGAGCGCCCTGCCGAGCACATCCATGTTCGGCTGGAGGTGGAGCCAGGGCGTGAAGGCGGACGCCTCGCCGCCCAGTACCTCCTTCGCCGGCAGCCACGCCACCGGTGCGATGGCGGGGAACACCTTGGCGTACGGGATGCCACTGGCCGTGCTGTCGAGTCCTGGGACGTCGGTCATCCTGTTGCTCCTCCCGCCGGCCAGCGGCCGGCGATGTAGCGGTCGCGCTCGGCGGGGTCGGTGATCTCGCGGGTGCCGTTGAGGACGCGGATGTAGAACGCGGTCTTCTTCTCGAGGCCGGCCTTGGTCTCGATGGTGACCGTCGCCTCGACGGGGACGGCGGAGGGCAGGACGTGGGCCCGGCAGAGGTCGTGGCCGTCGACGATGTGCATGGTGACCCGTACCTGGCTGGCTGCCGCCGCGCCGAGGGCCTGGGTCAGGATGTTGGCGAGGTGCAGAGTGAACAGGTCGCGGTCGTCCCGACCGGCTTTGCGCAGCGTGGCGTAGTCACCGGCCAGGCCGACCGGGGTGCCGTCGTCGGCGACGCCGAGCAGCAGCGTGCCGCCGAGCTCGCTGTTGAGGAAGGCGGCGACGGTCTTGACGCTCGCCGTCTCCAGCGGCCTGTAGAGCTCGCCCGAGGCGGCGTGGGTGCGCAGGCTCGCCTTGTACTCGAGGGTGGTCGACTCCCGGTCGGGCCCGAGGAGATCGCCGACGGGGGCGTGCTCCTGGTTGGCGACCTTGGCCCGGCTCTGGAGCAGCGGGGCGTAGACGTCGAGGACCATGCGCTTGAGCTCGGCGTTGTCGACATAGGCGAGGGCGATGTCCTCGGCCACCTGGAGCTGGTCGACGACGCCCTGGGTGAACTCCTTCTCGACGGCCAGGCCGAACTGCTGGGCGGGGTTGTTGGCGGCCAGGAGCTGGATGTCGGGACGGTCGGCGAGCTTGGCGGCGACGACGTCGAAGAACACCCGGTCGCGAGGGTCGAAGTTGGTGCCGAACCGGCTGTTGAGCTCGGCGATGATCTTCGACAGCGGCTCCTCGTCGGGCAGGCGCCGGGGGCCGGCACCGGAGAAGATGGTCGACACCTCGCCGTCGCCGGCCTCAAGGGCCACCGAGCCCTCGAAGGTCTGCTGCACTCGCAGGTGGGTGAGCTCGACCGCGCTGCCGAGGTCGAGCCCGCCGACGCCGGCGTCGCGCACGAGGGCGGCCAGGGCCCGGCAGAACAGGTAGTCGCGCTCCAGCTTGACGTCGCTGAACGACACCACCTGGGACAGGAACGAGTAGATCCGCACGAACCGGGTGAGCGCGGCGCGGAAGCGGTTGCGGTCGTCGTCGGCCAGGGCGTGCACCCGGTCGACGGCCGGCCCGAGCGCCGCGTGCACGCGGGCGCTCACCTTGTCGTCGCTCCCCCGGGCGCTGAGCAGCAGCCCGACGACGGCCTCGATCTCGTCGGCGCGCAGCACGTCGTGCTCGTCGAGCTCCCGGCGGGTGTCGTAGAGCAGGTTCGGGTCGGTCGGCGGCGCCACCGTCTTGCCGAACCACGGCTCGAACTCGTCGCGCACGGCCTCGGCGTCGTTGCGGAAGTCGAGCACGAAGGTGCCGTCCTTCACCACGCTGTCGCGCTCGTAGGTGCGGTTGAGCCGCGACAGGGTCTGCACGGCGGCGAGGCCGGTGAGGGCCTTGTCGACGTACATGGCATACAGCAGGGGCTGGTCGAAGCCGGTCTGGTACTTCTCGGCCACCACCAGCAGGTGGTTGGCGTCGGTGTCGAACTCGGACGCCGTGCGGCTCTCGGGGAAGCCGTTGAGCATGGGCTCGGTGACGTCGCCGCCGTCGTCGACGGTGCCCGAGAACGCCACCAGCACCCCGATGTCGCCGTAGCCCATGCGGTCGCAGTAGGCCTTCAGCGCCGCCCGGTAGCGCACCGCGTGCAGGCGTGAGGCGGTGACCACCATGGCCTTGGCCCGGCCCCCGATGCGGTGGCGCACGTGGGTGCGGTAGTGCTCGACGATGACCTCGGCCTTCTGGGCCAGGTTGCTCTCGTGGAGGCTGACGAAGCGGGCGATGGCGGCGCGGGCCTTGGACGGGTCGAGCTCGGGGTCGTCCTCGACGGCCCGCTCGATGTTCCAGTACGTCGAGTAGGTGACGTAGCCGGCGAGCACGTCGAGGATGAACCCCTCCTCGATGGCCTGGCGCATGGAGTAGAGGTGGAACGGCTCGTGCCTCCCGCCCGGCCCCCGCCGCCCGAACAGCTCGAGGGTGCGCCCCTTGGGGGTGGCGGTGAAGGCGAAGAAGCTGAGGTTGCGCTGGCGCATCCGGGCGCCAGCGGCCCGGGCGAGGGCGTCGCCCACCGGGTCGAGCGGCTCGGCGAGGACACCAGCATCGGCCTCCTCGGCCGCGGTCAGCTGATGGGCCTCGTCAGTGGGACCGCCGCCGAGGACCAGCTTGAGGTCTTTGGCCGTCTCGCCGGTCTGGCTGGAGTGGGCCTCGTCGACGATCACCGCGAAGCGCCCCGACGGCGCGTCCTCGGTGTGGCGCAACACGAACGGGAACTTCTGCAGGGTGGTGATGACGATGCGGGCCGACGCCCCGGTGAGCGCCTCGGCCAGTTGCGCCGAGTCGACGTCGATCTTCTGCACCACCCCGTGGGCGTGCTCGAACTGGTAGATCGTCCGCTGCAACTGGGCGTCGAGCACCCGCCGGTCGGTGATGACCACCACCTTGTCGAACACCTTGGCATCGCCCTCGTCGTGGAGGCTGGCCAGGCGGTGGGCCAGCCAGGCGATGGTGTTCGACTTGCCCGACCCGGCCGAGTGCTGCACCAGGTAGTCGTGGCCCGGTCCCTCGGCGCGGGCGGCGGCCTCGAGGGCCCGCACTGCGTCCCACTGGTGGAACCGGGGGAAGATGGTGCCGGACACGGGGTCCACGTGCACGAAGCGCTGCAGGACGTCGAGCCAGGCGTCGCGGGCGAGCACCCGCTCCACAGGTAGGCGGTGCGGTGCCCGTGCGGGTTGACCGGGTTGCCGGCCCCGCCGTCATGGCCCTGGTTGAACGGCAGGAACCGGGTCGAGGGCCCCTGCAGCCGGGTGGTCATGGCCACCTGCTCGGTGTCGAGGGCGAAGTGCACCACCGCCCGCCGCAGCAGCGGCGCCGCCGGGTCGCGGTCGTGGCGGTACTGCGTCTTGGCGTCCTCGACGCTCTGGCCGGTGAGGTGGTGCTTGAGCTCCACCGTCGCCACCGCCAGGCCGTTGACGAACAGAACCAGGTCGAGCGTCCTGGTCGACCCCGCCTGGTAGGGCAGTTGGCGGGTGACCGTCAGGCGGTTCGACGCGTAGCGCGCCACGAGGGCGCCGGTGAGCCCGTGGGCTGGCTTGAAGTACGCCAGGCGGATGTTCACCCCGAGGTCGACCACCCCGTGGCGCAGCACGTCGACCGTCCCCCGGGCGTCGAGCTCCTTGACCAGCCGGGCCAGGAACCGCCTTCGGGCGACCAGCGGCGAGACCCCGTGCAGCTTGGCCAGCCGCGCCCACTCGTCGGGCTGCGTGGACTCGACGAAGGCGAACAGCTCGGCGGTGTCGATGCCCGTCGCCGGGTCGAAGTCGGCCCGGTCCTCGGCGCTGGTCCCGACCTTCAACGCCTCGTACCCGCCGACGTCCACCAGGTGCGTGGCGATCTCCACCTCGAACCGCGCCTCGTCGACGG
>JBBJOU010000277.1:0-3745 GCA_037724305.1 Acidimicrobiales bacterium | reverse complement strand
ATGTCGCTCCTCGACACGGAACGGGGCGAGGTAGCCGATGCTGGCCACCACGTAGGGGATGAGGTAGTTGAACACGACCCGCACCGCCGTCACCCAGGTGGTCTCCCCTCGCAGGATGACCTCCGCCTGGTTCACGACCGTCAGCAACGTCCCGACGGCCACCGCGACCCGAGAAGCGGTGGGGAACGTCGCACCGGTCAGGACCAGCCGGACGGCGTCACGCCGATGCCACCAGGCGAGATCGGTCCGATCCGAGGGGCGAGAGGGAGCCATGATCAGGGGGAACCCACTGGCGTGCCCTTGCCTTCCCCCCAGCGGAATGTGCGGCCGCCTCAACGGGTTCCGTGGCCGCCAGGTTGGCGGTCGAGGTTCGGAGGAGCATGTCGGAAGCGTTGACGAACGAGCGGTGGGGGTTCGAGTCGAACTGCTTCGTGTGCGAGCCCCGCAACGACGCCGGTCTGCGGATCCCGTTCTTCCACGACCAGGCGTCGGAGACCGTCACCGCCACCTTCACGCTCGACCACCGGTTCTCGGGCGCGCCCAGCTACCTCCATGGCGGCGTGCTGCTGGCCGTGCTCGACGAGGCCATGGCCTGGGCCACGATCGCGGTGGCGCACCGGTGGGCCGTCACCGGCGAGACCACCACCCGCTTCGAGCACCCGGGACGGGTGGACCGGGCCTACACGGTCACTGCCCGCATCACCGCACCGGTCACCGACGACGCCTCGACGCTGGCCGCAACCGCCGAGATCACCGACCACAAGGACCGCCGGTGCGCAGCGAGCTCGGCCACGTTCGTCGTGCTCGGCGAGGCGCAGGCTGCCGACGCGGCCGGCATCGACGTCGGCCAATTCGGCGATGGCTTCGTGCGGCCGACATGACCACGCGCGCCGTGGTCCGGCTGGGCGCCGCGTTCGGACTCGGCTACCTCGCCGGCACGTTCCCCTCCGCTGACCTCGCCACCCGCCTCGCCGCCCGGGGCACCGACCTGCGGGCCGAGGGCAGCGGCAATCCAGGCGCGCTGAACGCCGCTGCGGTGCTGGGCCGCCGCTGGGGTCTCGCCGTGCTGGCCGCCGACATGGCCAAGGGCACGATCGCCGGCCTCGTGGGACGGGCCGTCGCCGGCGACGCCGGGGCCTATGCGGCGGCGACCGGTTCGATCGCCGGGCACATCGCACCGGTGTGGAACGGCTTCCAAGGGGGCAAAGGCGTCGCCACCTCGGCCGGGGCGTGTCTCGCCGTGTTCCCCGTCTACTTCCCCATCGACGCCGCCGTTGCCGCCACCAGCGCAGCCGCTTCGCAGCAGGCCGAACGATCGATCCAGATGTCGTGTGCCGTGTGGACCACCGCGGCGGTCGTGTGGTGGCGACGCGGTCTCCCGAACGCGTGGGGACCGGAAACGGGGCCGGGGCTCCCCCTGTTCGCCGCTGCGTCGTCGGCGATGATCCTGGCGAAGTTCCGTTCCACTCGGCGGACCTCGGCGTGATCGCCATCGTGACGGATTCGGCGTCGATGCTGCCACCGGCCTGGCGGGACCGGTTCGGGGTGCACGTCGCGCCGATGACCGTACTGATCGACGGCACCCCCTACCGCGAAGGGGTCGAGATCACGACAGCCGAGTTCTATCGCCGTCTCGCTGGCGGCGCCGCGGTCTCAACGTCGACACCGTCGCCCGGCGACCTGCTCGCCACCTACCTGGAGGCGGTGGACGCAGGGGCGACGGGGATCGTGTCGATCCACACCGGATCGGACTACTCCGCGGTGCTCGACGCTGCCCGCATCGCCGCCCGCGAAGTCAGCGTCGACGTCGAACTCGTCGACACCGCCACCGCATCGTTCCCCGTCGCGCTCTGCGTCGCTGCGGCATGCGACGCCCGGGCAGGTGGCGGGGATCTGGGGGGACTCGAGGCCGCAGCGTCGGCCACCGCTG
The DNA here is from genome assembly GCA_037724305.1 of Acidimicrobiales bacterium. Taxonomy (GTDB): domain Bacteria; phylum Actinomycetota; class Acidimicrobiia; order Acidimicrobiales; family JACDCH01; genus JBBJOU01. The sequence goes on along the minus strand of JBBJOU010000277.1, from coordinate 1,815 downwards.
CGGTGGTCGACAGCATCTTCGTGGTCGGGGTCCCCGAGCTCGCCCGCCGCGGTGGCCGTCTCGGATCGAGCGACGTCGCGTCACCGACGGCGATCCTCACGTTGGGGCCTGCCGGACTGGCTGAGCACGCCACCGCAACCGACATCGATGATGCCATCGACCGCATGGCCGCCCACGTCCGCGACGCGGCATCGGGTCAGTTGCTGCGAGTCGGGGTCGGTGACGCCGACCGGCCCGACCTCGGCGACCGGCTCGCCGCCGCACTCGCCGGCTCCGACGGCATCGTCGAGCTCACCCGGTACGAGATCGGGCCCTCCGTCGGCGCGCACTCGGGGCCCGGCACCGTCGGCGCCGTCTGGGCGCCCCTCACGCCACCCTGATCCACCATGACCTCGGCGGGCCGGGCCGATCGGCGCCGGCGCCACCCGACCAGCGTCGCCACCGCCGCCAGCACGACCGCGATCGCGACGAGTCCGCTGACGGCGTCATCGGGGACGAGGGTGCGCTGGAGCCACGACTGCAGCTCGACCGCCCGATCCACGACCGGATCGCTGCCGTCACCACCCGACAGGGTGCGGACCTCGAACCACCCGTACCAGGCCACATACGCTCCGGCCACCACCAGCAGCACCCCCGAGAACCTCGACACGTACGGCAGCGCCGCCCGCAACCAGCCGGCCAGACCCGCCCGGGCCAGGGCAACGCCGACGGTCAAGGCGGTGATGACCGCACCCATGCCGAGGGCATAGGCGACGAACACCCCGATGCCCGACGCCACATCCCCGGAGCCGAACGTCGACGACGTGACAGCCAGGAACGGGCCGATGGTGCACGACAGCGACGCGACCGCGTACGAGACCCCGAAGAGGAACATCGACGCCACGCTGCCGTCACGCCCACCCCGGTTCAGCTTCGGGATGTGCAGCACGAGCTCCCGGCCGGCAAGGAGCCACCCGCCGAGGCCGACCAAGGCGATCCCGATCACGATCGTGACCCACGGGAGGTACTGCTCCACCGACACCGCCAGCGGGCTGATCACTGCGCCGAACAGCCCGAACACCACTACGAACCCGGCGGTGAGCGCACCCGACACAGCGAACGCCCGGGGAACAGCGCCGACGCCGGGCTCGTGATCCTCACCGACGAACGCGGCCAGGTACGCAGGTAGCAGTGCGAACCCGCACGGGTTCACCGTCGCCGCCATGCCCGCCGCGACGGCGAGGGCGAAGGGACCCTCGAGCACCGTTCAGGCCTCGGCCAGGGCGTTCATCCGCTCGACCAGGGCGTCCTCGCCGAGGGCGCCGACGAACACCTCGACGGAGCCGCTGTCGTCGATGAACGCGTACGCCGGCTGGGCGAACACGTCGTAGGACGACCAGATCGACCCGTCATCGTCGACGACGTGGGTGAGACCACCGGTGCCGGTGTCAGAGACGAAGCCCTCCATCTCCGAGGCCTCGCCCCGCCCCGCCACGCCGATGACCTCGACCTCGCCGTCCAACGCGCCCGCGGCAGCGACGACGTCGTCGGCCTCACCGCGGCACACCGTGCACCACGGCGCCCAGAACCACAAGACGGTGTCCTTGCCGGCGAACGACGCCGAAGTGAGCTCACCTCCCCCTAGCCGATCCGCGGTGAACTTCGCCGGGGCGCCCGACGCGTCCGACGCGCTCGACGCTGCCGGGTCCGCGGATCCGGCGTCACCGGACGACGTGGTGGCCTCACCGCTGCCGCAGGCGGCCAGCGTTGCGGCGAAGGCGACGACGAGGGCGGGCAGGCGGATTCGGTTCGAACGCATGCGCTCGGAACCCGCCC
>JBBJOU010000276.1:0-3750 GCA_037724305.1 Acidimicrobiales bacterium | reverse complement strand
GCTCGGCAGGACCCGGACCCCGACCGTCGCCCCCTCGTCGACCAGGGCCGGGTAGGCCGACACCGCCACGCCGGCCCGCTCGATCCGCACGACGCGCGGCAGGGCGCCGACGTCCCACGTCGTCAGGCCGGTGCGCACCAGTTCGGGGGCGGCATCGGCGAAGGCGGCCCGGACCCGTGGCCCCAGCCGGGCGACCAGCCCGGCGAGGTCGTCGTCGGCGTCGAGCACCGACTCGTCGGGCCCGATCACCCGGAAGGTCAGTTGCAGATGGGCGGGCACTCGTCCGAGGTCGAAATCGGCGGGCCGGACGGCGGTGGCGGCCCGGGGGGCGAGGAAGGCGGCGAGCGTGTCGAGCAGCGCGCCATCGGGCGGTGAGACTGCCGCCAGGAAGGCGCGGGCGTGGTCGCCGACCGGGCCGAGCCCGCGCCGGACGGACTTGGGCAGCGACCGGATGAGCGCCGCTACCAACTCGGGCCGGAAGCCGGGGACGTGCCAGTCGAAGTCGGCGGGGCCCGCCCGGTTGAGCACCTCGAGCGGCACGTCGACCATGACCCCGTCGATGGGTGAAGCGGGGTCGAAGACGTAGGTGAGGGCGAGCGAGAGGTCGCCCACCCGCCAGCGGTCCGGGAACGCCGCGGTGCCGACGTCACCGACGTCGGGGTCGAGGAGCACGTCGGGCGTCAGGTCGAGTAGCTGCGGCCGCCGCTGGCGCTCGCCCTTCCACCACTTGTCGAAGTGGCGGGTTGAGGTGACCTGGCGCGGCACCCGTTCGTCGAAGAAGTCGTAGCGCAGCTCCTCGTCGGCCAGCAGGTCACGGCGCCGGACTCGGTCCTCGAGGGCCCGGACCTCGGCGATGGCGGCGGCGTTGGCAGCGATGAAGGCGTGGTGGTTCTCCCACTCGCCGTCGAGCAGGGCGTGGCGCACGAACAGCACCCGCGCTCCCTCGGCGTCAACGGTGGAAAGCGCCACCGGACGACCGCTCACGACGGGCACGCCGTGCAGCGTGACGGTCTCGGTCGTCATGGCCGTCCCCCGCTTCTGGTCCCACCACTGCTCGCCGTAGCTCCGCTTCACCAGGTGGGCGCCGAGACGTTCGACCCACTCGGGGTGGATGCGGGCGACCGTGCGGGCCAGGAGCCGGTTGGTCTCGACCAGCTCGGCGGCCATCACCCACCGGGGCCGGGACTTGGCGAGCGGACTTCCGGGGGCGATGGCGAAGCGGCTGGACCGGGCGCCGAGGTACTCCTGGGTGTCACCGTCGCGGACACCGATCTGGGTGAGCAGGCCGGGGAGGAGCGAGAGGTGGATGCGGTCGCGGTCGCCGGCGGCGGCGCCGGTCGTGTGATCGCCGGTGGTGTCGAGACCCAGGCGGGTGGCGATCTGGCGGAGCTGGCCGTGGACGTCCTGCCACTCCCGCACCCGCAGGTGGTGGAGGTACTCGGCCTTGCACAGCTTGCGGAACCGGCTCGAGCCGAGCTCGCGCTGCTGCGCACGGAGGTAGCGCCACAGTTCGAGCAGCGCCACGAAGTCGGAGTCGCTGTCGGCGAAGCGCTTGTGGGACTCGGCGGCCAGTTGCTCCTTCCCCGTCGGGCGCTCCCGCACGTCCTGGATGGCGAGCCCGGCGGCGATGACCAGCACGTCGGCCACGCAGCCGTTGCGGTCGGCCTCAAGCACCATGCGCCCGAGGCGGGGGTCGAGGGGCAGGGCCGCCAGCTGGCGACCGACGGCGGTGAGACGGGTGCGCTCGTCACCGGCGACGCTGGCCGCACCGGGCCGATGGACCAGAGCGCCGAGCTCGTCGAGCAGGGCGATGCCGTCGGTGATGCTGCGGGCGTCGGGGGGGTCGACGAAGGGGAAGGCCGCCACGTCGCCGAGGCCGAGGGCCGCCATCTGGAGGATGACCGAGGCCAGGTTGGTGCGCAGGATCTCGGGCTCGGTGAACTCGGGACGGGCGAGGTAGTCGTCCTCGGCGTAGAGGCGGATGCAGACGCCGGGCGCGACGCGCCCGCAACGCCCGGCCCGCTGGTTCGCCGACGCCTGCGACACCGCCTCGATGGGGAGACGCTGGACCTTGGTGCGGCGGTTGTAGCGGGAGATGCGGGCGGTGCCGGCGTCGACCACGGAGCGGATGCCGGGGACGGTGATCGACGTCTCGGCGACGTTGGTGGCGAGCACGACCCGCCGGCCGGGATGGGGCTCGAAGGCGCGGTGCTGTTCGGCGGCCGACAGACGGGCGTACAGCGGCAGGATCTCGGTCGAGCGCAGGTCGAGGCGGCCCAGCGCATCGGCCGTGTCGCGGATCTCGCGCTCGCCGCTGAGGAAGACGAGCACGTCACCCGGGCCCTCGGCGGTGAGCTCCAGCACCGCGTCGCAGACGGCCTGGGTCTGGTCGCGGTCGTCGTCGGGGTCGTCACCGATCGGTCGGTAGCGCACCTCGACCGGGAACGAGCGGCCGGTCACCGCCACCACGGGGGCGTCGTCGAAGTGGGCCGAGAACCGCTCGGTGTCGATGGTGGCCGAGGTGATGATCACCTTCAGGTCCGGTCGCTGGGGCAACAGCTGGCGCAGGTAGCCCAGGATGAAGTCGATGTTGAGGCTGCGCTCGTGGGCCTCGTCGATGATCAGCGTGTCGTAGTCAGTGAGCAGCCGGTCCCGCTGGATCTCGTTGAGCAGGATCCCGTCGGTCATGACCTTGACGAGGGTCCCGTCGCCGACCTTGTCGGTGAAGCGCACCGTGTAGCCGACCAGGCTGCCCACCGTCGTGCCCAACTCGTCGGCGATGCGCTCGCTCACCGTGCGGGCGGCGAGGCGGCGGGGTTGGGTGTGGCCGATCAGGCCGCGGACGCCCCGGCCCAACTCGAGGCACAGCTTGGGCAACTGGGTGCTCTTGCCCGACCCGGTCTCCCCGGCCACCACCACGACCTGGTGATCGCCGATGGCGGCCAACAGGTCCTCTCGGCGCTCCACGACGGGCAGGCCCTGGGGATAGCGGGGCACGGGCAGCAGCGCCCGACGGCGCGCCACCCGGGCCTCCGCCGCTTCGACGGCCCTGGCCAGGTCGGTGCCGTCTCCGCTTCGTCCCCCGCGACCACCCTGGCGGCCGGGGCGGCCCCGGCGACCGTCCGCGATGCGCCGCCGCAGACGGTGCTCGTCACGGGCCATCAGCGCGCGCAGGCGGCCGTCGAGGGCGGCGTCGAGGTCGGTGGGGGCCATGATGAGCGCCCGGCAGGCGGAGGAGGCCCGAACCGGCCCCTCATCGTGCCAGGCGACGATCGGACCGGAGCGCCCCGTTAGGCCCTGACGCCGATGTTGAGCAGCGCGAGGGTGCCGGCGCCTGCGGTGGTCTCGGCCGCAGTGGTGACCAGGAGGAGGCCGCTCTCGGCTGCGTCGCCGGCGAAGCCGTCCTCGGCGTTGGTGGTGCCGGGGGGCCCGAACTCGGCGTAGGGCCCGCTGGTGAGGACGGCCTCGGTGGCGGCGTCGTCGAAGTACAACTGGGTGGTGACGACGAGGTCGTCGTCGACCCGGACCCGCACGTGCACGTGCACCGCCCGTCCCGGGTACCACCCGGGGTAGATCGACTGGAACTCGACGATGCCCTGCTCGTCGGCTGTCTGCGTGCCGCGCAGGAACGTCGACCCCTCGGCCTCGTCCTTGCCGCCGCCGCCGTCGGCGAACGCCGAGTAGTCGCCGGTGGCGTCGGTGTGCCACACCTCCACGGCGGCGCCGGCAACGGGCGCACAGGCGGCGTCC
>JBBJOU010000275.1:0-3754 GCA_037724305.1 Acidimicrobiales bacterium | reverse complement strand
ACGCTCGACGTCGCCTTCCATCGCGACGACATCGGGCTGCGCCCGGTCATGCCCGAGGCCGGCACCCACATCCCCTTCGACGTCGACGGCGCCACCGTCGTGCTGGTCGACGACGTGCTCTTCACCGGGCGCACGATCCGCGCCGCCCTCGACGCCATCCACGACTTCGGCCGGCCCCGGGCGGTGCAGCTGGCGGTGATGATCGACCGGGGTCACCGGGAGCTGCCCATCCGCCCCGACTACGTCGGCAAGAACCTGCCCACCCGCCGCGACGAGGTGGTGGACGTGTCGCCCGACGGCGTCGACCTCGGCGAGATGCTCAAGTGACCATCGACTGCGTCGATCGACGGCCTTCGGCCGTCGGGACGCCACGCTCGCGGGGGGCTTCGGGGACAGACCGGGGGCCAGGCGCGTGAGCGGGATCTCGGCGCCGCCGACAAACGTCGCCACGCCGCCGGCCACCGCGGAGCGGGCCCGGGCCCCCCGGCGGCACCTGCTGACGATCGAGGATCTGGGGGGGCGCGACGGGATCGACGAGGTGATGCGGCTGACCGATGCGTTCGTCGAGGTGTCGAACCGGGCGATCCCGCGGGTGCCGGCGCTGCGGGGCAAGACCGTCACGTGGTTGTTCTACGAGGACTCCACCCGCACCCGGCTCAGCTTCGAGCAGGCGGCCAAGCGCCTCAGCGCCGACACGCTGAACTTCTCGGTGGGCACGTCGTCGGTGAAGAAGGGCGAGTCGCTGCGCGACACCGTCGAGACCATCGAGGCGATGGGTGTCGACGCCGTGGTGGTGCGCCACGGTTCGGCCGGCGTGCCCCACCAACTCGCCGCCTGGCTGGGCGACCGGGTGTCGGTCGTCAACGCCGGCGACGGTTGGCACCAGCACCCCACCCAGGCGCTGCTCGACTGCTACACGATCCGCCAGCACCTGGGCGGCCTCGACGGCCGGCGCATCGCCATCGTGGGCGACATCAAGCACAGCCGGGTGGCGCGCAGCGACGTCGGGGCCTTCACCGCCCTCGGCGCCGAGGTCACCCTGGTGGCGCCGCCCACCCTGCTGCCCCCCGAGGTCGCCGGATGGCCCGTCACCGTCAGCCACGACCTCGACGCCGTGCTCGGCGAGCTCGACGTCTGCTACCTGCTGCGGATGCAGCGCGAGCGCATGACCGAGGCCCTGGTGCCGTCGCTGCGCGAGTACACCGCCCGCTACGGCCTCACCGCAGCGCGCGCCGCCCGCCTGCCGGCCGAGGCCATCGTCATGCACCCCGGCCCCATGAACCGAGGCGTCGAGATCGCCGCCGAGGTGGCCGACCACCGGCCCCGCTCGGTGATCCTCGACCAGGTCCGCAACGGCGTGGCGGTGCGCATGGCCGTGCTCTACCTCCTCCTCGGCTCGGGGGTGGACCTGACATGAGCGCGCCGACCACGGTGATCAAGGGTGGCCGGGTTGTGGACCGCACCGGCGAACGGGTGGCCGACGTGGTCGTGGCCGACGGACGCGTGGTCGCCGTCGGCGACGACCTCGACGGTGACGTCACCCTCGACGCCGGGGGTTGCGTCGTCGCCCCCGGCCTCGTCGACCTCCACGCCCACCTGCGCCAACCGGGCCGGGAGGAGGCCGAGACCATCGAGACCGCCGCCCGGGCCGCCGCCCTCGGCGGTTTCACCTGCGTGGTGGCCATGCCGAACACCGACCCCCCCGTCGACTGCGCCGCGGTGGTGCAGGAGGTGCTCGCCCTCGGACGCAGCGCGTGCTGCGACGTGCGCACGTCGGCCGCCATCACCGTCGGCCGCGCCGGTGAGCGCCTCGCCCCCATGGCCGAGCTCGCCGCCCTCGGGGTGCGCCTGTTCACCGACGACGGCACCGGCGTGCAGGACGACCGTCTGATGCGCCGGGCCATGGAGTACGCCACCAGCCTCGGCGTGACCCTGGCCCAGCACTGCGAGAACGACGCGCTGGCCGGTGGCGGCCACATGCACGAGGGGGCGTGGTCGAGCCGTCTCGGCATCCCCGGCCAGCCGCGCGAGGCCGAGGAGCTGATGGTCATGCGCGACCTCGCCCTGGCCCGCCTCACCGGTGCCCGCATCCACTTCCAGCACCTGTCGACGGCCGGCTCGATCGCCATGGTGGCCGCCGCCAAGGCGAGTGGGCTCGACTGCACCGCCGAGGCCACCACCCACCACTTCACCCTCACCGATGCCGAGTGCGCCTCCTACGACCCGGTCTTCAAGGTCAACCCACCGCTGCGCACCCCCGACGACGTCGCCGCCGTTCGTGCCGGGCTGGCCGACGCCACCATCGACGCCATCGCCACTGACCACGCCCCCCACGCCCCGGAGACCAAGGAGCTCCCCTTCGACCAGGCGCCGCCGGGGATGCTCGGGCTGGAGACGGCGCTCGCCCTCGCCCTCACCGAGCTCGACCTGCCGATCTCCGAGGTGCTCGCCGCCCTGTCGTGGCGGCCGGCGGCCATCGCCGGCGTCGGCGACCAGCACGGTGGCGCCGTCGTGGCCGGGGCGCCGGCCAACCTGTGCGTCATCGACCCGGCCGCCACCTGGGTGGTCGACCCGGACCGCCTGGCCAGCCGGGCCCGCAACACCCCCTATGCCGGGCGCAATCTCACCGGTCGCGTCCGTCACACCCTGCTGCGGGGCGAGGCGGTCGTCGTCGACGCCGAGGCCCAGCGGTGAGGGCGCCCCGTCCGGCCGCCCTCGTCCTCGCCGACGGGAGCACCTTCGAAGGGGAGTGGATCGGGGCGGACCCGCCCGCTGCCACCGGCGTGGCCACCGGCGAGGTCGTGTTCAACACCGTGCTCACCGGCTACCAGGAGGTGCTCTCCGACCCGTCCTACGCCGGGCAGATCCTCACCTTCACCTACCCCCACATCGGCAACTACGGCACGACCCCGGCCGACATGGAATCGACCCGGCCGGCGGCGCGCGGCGTCGTGGTGCGTGAGCTCGCGAGGCGCCGGAGCAACTGGCGCAGCGACGCCGACCTCGACACCTGGCTGGCGCAACACGACGTGCCCGGCATCGCCGGGGTCGACACCCGTCGCCTGACCCGCCGCATCCGCGAGGCCGGCGCCATGCCCGGCGCCTTCGCCCCGCTCGACGCGGTCGAACTGGCCACGGTGAAGGCGGCGGCGATGGGCGACCACGGCACGGCCGGTATCGACCTGGTGGCCACCGTCACCACGCCGGCGCCCTTCACCATCAGCGGTTCGGGCCGCCGGCGCATCGTCGCCTACGACTTCGGCATCAAGTCGACGATCCTGCGCCACCTGGCGAGGCTCGGCACCGTCGAGGTGGTGCCGGCATCGACCTCGGCAACCGACGTCCTGGCGCGGCGCCCCGACGGCGTCTTCCTGTCGAACGGTCCGGGCGATCCCGAGCAGGTGCCCTACGCGGTCGACGCCATCGCCGGTCTCGTGGGCGAGGTCCCGATGTTCGGCATCTGCCTCGGCCACCAGCTCCTCGGCCTCGCCGTCGGCGGCGCCACCGAGAAGCTCCCCTTCGGCCACCACGGCGGCAACCACCCGGTCCGCCCCCTCGACGGTGGCCGCATCGAGATCACCAGCCAGAACCACAACTACGCGGTGGTCGGGGAATCGCTCGCCGGGCGGGCGGAGGTCACCCACGTCAACCTGAACGACGGCGTGTGCGAAGGCCTACGGGTCACCGGCGAGCGCGCCTTCTCGGTCCAGTACCACCCCGAGGCCGGCCCCGGCCCCCACGACGCCGCCCACCT
>JBBJOU010000274.1:0-3786 GCA_037724305.1 Acidimicrobiales bacterium | reverse complement strand
CGCCGGACCTCGACGGGGTTCACGTCGCGGTCGTAGAGGTTCACGCCGTGGTAGTCGATGCGGCCCTCGACCCGGGCGATGGCGATGAGGTCGTTCAGCCGGTTGAAGCAGCGCAGCAGTGTCGTCTTGCCGCAACCCGAGGGACCGATGAACGCGGTGATCTCGTGATGCTTGATCGCCATCGTCACGTTGCGCACGGCCTTGAACTCGCCGTAGTAGACCGAGAGGTCGTCGACGTCGAACACGACGCGGCCCTCCGTCGCTGCGGCACCGTCGGCGGTGGCGGTGGACGCCTTCGGGGCGACGTCGTCCTCGGGATCGGTCACCGGGGCGGTGGGGGCGGCGGCATCGGTTCGTTCGGGCATGGGATCAGCCCTCTCGCTTTCTCTCGTAGCGGTTGCGCAAGATGATCGCCGCGGCGTTGGCCACGAGGAGGATGGACAGCAGCACGATGATCGTCGGTGCCACCAGGTCGGCCCAGCCCTGGTTGAGGGGCCGGCGCTGGAAGTCGTAGATCTGCATGGGCAGCGCGGTGAAGCGGCCCTGCAGGTTGTCCATCAGGCTGAAGCCGTTGTTGGCCGGCGCCGAACCCTGCAGGGCCCCGACGACGATGAGCGGAGCCGTCTCACCGATGGCCCGGGCGAAGGAGAGCACGGTGCCGGTGAGGATCCCGGGCAGGGCGTAGGGCAGGACGTGGTCCTTGGTCACCTCCCAGCGGGTGGCGCCGACCCCGTAGCCGGCCTCACGCAGGGCGCGGGGCACAGAACGGATCGCTTCCGATGCGGTGATGATGACGATGGGCAGGACGAGCACGGCCATGGTCAGCCCCCCGGCGAGGAGGGACTTGCCGGCGGCGACGCGCCCGGGCCCCAGGACCCCGCCCATGAGCTCGACGAAGATGCCGAGGCCGAACACGCCGTAGACGACGGCCGGGACACCGGCCAGGTTGCGAACGTTGATCTGGACCAGGTTGGTCAGCCGGCCAGGCCGGGCGTACTCCTCGAGGTAGACGGCGGCCCCGAGTCCGAGGGGGAACGATACGACGGCGACGCACACCAGGATCCAGAACGAGCCGAAGACACCGTCGAAGATGCCTGATTCGGCCGCCCGCCCGCTGGTCTCGGTGGTGACGAAGTCGAACGGGCCCCGGTCGAGGAGGGTCCCGAGCCCGTCGCTCAACACGTCACCGATCAGGACCACGAGGATGCCGAGGGCGATGAACAGGCACAGCAGCATGAAGATCTGGAACAGGATGCCCGACAGGTCGCGCCGGCCCGACCGGAGACCGGCGGCCACCGAGGCCGCCGGGCTGCCGGGCAACACCAGATTGGGGGTGGAGGTCGTCGTCATGAGTGGCAGCGGCCCGATCAGTAGCGGTTCTGGAAGCGGCGGACGACGCGGTCGGCGAGCAGGTTCAGCGTCAGGGTGATGACGAAGAGGACCATCCCGATGAAGTAGAGGCTCTCCTTGGAGCCGGGCTCGATCGGGGTGTCACCTCGATTGATGAGGTTGGCCATGGCCCCGGTCATGGTCAGCCCTTGGTCGAGGTAGCTCCCGTAAAGCAGGTTCGCGGCCCCCTCGGCGCCGGGCCAGCGAGCGAAGCTGGTGGCGCCGGCGGCGAGGGTCACCACGAGGGTCTCGCCGATGGCCCGGGAGATCCCCAGGATCATGGCGGCGACGATGCCCGACAGGGCGGCGGGGAGCACGACCCGGACGGTGGTGGTCACCTTCTTGGCCCCGACGCCGACCGATGCCTCACGCAGCGAGTCGGGGACCGATCGCAGGGCGTCCTCGGTCACCGAGGTGATGAGAGGGATGATGAGCACGCCCACGCCGAGCCCGGCGGCCAGGATGTTGGCCTTGGGCGTGTCGCCCCCGAAGAGGGTCTGCACGACGTTGGGCGACAGGAAGTTCAGCGTGAAGAAGGCCAGGACCACCGAGGGGATGCCGGCCAGGACCTCGATGGCCGGCTTGACCACCCGACGGACGCTGTTGGGCGCGTACTCCGACAGGTACACCGCGGCGCCCAGGCTGAGCGGGGTGGCCACCACGATCGCCACCGCGGCCACCTGCAGGGTCCCGACGATGATGGTGCGCACGTCGTAGAAGCCGCTGCGGGGGTTCCACTGGTCGCCGATCAACGACGAGAACCCGACGATGTCGAGGAACCGGTAGGAGTCGATGGCCAGCACCACGATGATCGCCGTGGTGATGGCCAGCGACAACACTGCGGCGGTGAGGAACAGGGCCCGCACGGTCGCTTCCTTGCGCCGGCGCCGGGGCTGTCCTCGCAGGTCGTTGACGGTGAGTGGGGCGGTCACACGGCGCTCCCGGAGTCGGTGGTCGGGCAGGAGACAGGCAGGAGAATGGCACGACCCGCCGCCGGACGTCGGCGGCGGGTCGGACCAGTGGGGCTGAGGTGGCCCTACTCGCCGGTGAACAGGGCGCCAGTGGTCCGGGCCTCGAAGGTCTCGGCGGTCTCGGTCTGACGCTCCTCGGAGCTGTTCACGTAGCCCGCCTCCTCGGCCAGGCCAGCGGCCATCTGCTCGAGGTAGAAGTTGACGAAGGGCTCGATGGCCGGGTTCTCGTCGAGCTGGGTGGTGCTCACGTAGATGAACAGCGGCCGGGCGAAGGGATAGCTCCCGTCGGCCACCGTCTCGTTGCTCGGGGCCACGCACTCGCCGCCGGGCTCCTCGGCCACCTCGAGGATCTGCACCGCTTCGCCGGCGCCGGTGGCGAAGGCGAAGCCGACCCAGCCGAAGCTGTTGGGCGAACCGGAGATCGTGTCGATGATGATGTTGTCGTCACCCGACGACTGGTAGTCGGTGCGGATGAGCGGGTCGGTGTCCTCGGGCAGGTCGCCGGACTCGATCCGCGTGTCGGCGATGTCCTCGAGGCCGATCTCGATGTACGAGCCGAACGTGCCGGACTCGGTCCCCGGGCCGGCGACGGTGAGCTCACCCTCGGGGTAGTTCTCTACCTGGTCCGAGCCGAGCTCCTCGGCGAGGGTGGCCACCTCCTCCCAGGTGGTGAGCCCGTTGGACTCGGGCCCGGTGATGGCGTAGGCGTCGGCGAGCGACACGCAGGTCAAGGCATCGTTGTCCGGGCTGGTCAGGAGGCTCAAGCCGTCGTCGGCGATGTAGAGCTCGATGAACTCGACGCCGGCGGCCTCGCAGGTCGCGACCTCCTCCTCCTTGATGGGCCGGGACGCGTCGGAGATGTCGGTCTCGCCGGCACAGAACGCCTCGAACCCGTCGGTGGTGCCGGGACCGTCGACGGTGATGTTGGCGCCGGCGCCGGCGGCGCCGAACTCGTCGGCCACCAGTTGGGTGATGGGCTGCACCGTCGACGAACCCGAGACGATGATGTCGCCACTGACCTCGGAGAGATCGCCGCTGCCGCCACCCTCTTCGGGCTCAGCGCCCTCCTCCGTCGTCTCGGTTTCGCCGCCTCCGGTGTCTGTCTCCTCATCGGCGCTGCACGCAGCAGCGAGCAGGGCGGAGGCGGCCAGGACGGCGGGGAGCAGGGTCGAACGCTTCGAACGCAAGGGGATGTCTCCTGTGACGGGGATGTCGGGATGCACCGCTGACGGTAGGAAAGCCAGTTGACGCTTCCGGGCGAGCGGCATGAACCGGAGGTGAACGAACCGCCAACAATCGGCGCCGGACACCGCGATCGCATGCGCGACGACACGAGACTCGGCCCGGCGCGTGCCGCGCGAGACTCGACGGCGATGGGCGACGACGGGGAGCCCGACTACCGCTTCACCCTGGCCAACGAGCGCAC
>JBBJOU010000273.1:0-3807 GCA_037724305.1 Acidimicrobiales bacterium | reverse complement strand
CGTGCGGCTCGCTGGCGCTCGCGCGCCCGGGATGCCCTCGCTGCGCTCGGTCATCGCAGCACGCCGGCGCGGCCGCCGCCGGCCCGGCGGCGGGCGGCGCCACGGGCGATCATGGCCTGGTCCCAGGCCGGGGCGAAGGGCTGGTCGGGGCCCGTGACCACGGCACCGACGACGCCACCGGCGTCCGTCAGTGCGGCGGTGGCTCCGGTGGTCGCTACGCCCCAGGCGGCGGCGTCGACCCGCACGAGGGTGAGGGAACCGAACCGGGCCCGGAGCTCGGCCACCGCCTTGAGGTCGGTGGGGCCGACCAGGCCGAGGACGGCGACCAGGCCGCCGCTGCCGTCGCGAGCGAGGCTGGCGGCCACCGCCGCCAGCGATCCGTGGTTGGTCACCCCCACGGTGGCGAGGCGTTCGAGGACGGCTTCGACGTGGCCGGCTCCGGCGCCGTGGCCGGTGTCGAGACCGTCGGTGGTGAGCAGCCGCACGAGATCACCCCGGCGCCAGGATGCGGCCACCACGCTCGCCGCCGCCGACACCGCCGCCTCGAGCGACGGCCCGCCGTCGGTGCCGTGGGCGCTGCGGCGCAGATCGAGCACGACCGTGGTGCGACCCTGCCAGTGGACCTCGTCCTGGCGGACGAGGAGGTCGTCGTGGCGGGCCGACGAGGGCCAGTGGACGCGCCGCATGTCGTCGCCGACGACATAGCCCCGCAGCGCGGCGAAGTCGTCGCCGGCGTGGGCGGCGGCCACGGTGACGCGGGCGCCCGCCAGGGGTTCGTCGCCGCCGGCCGGCGGTGGGGGGCGGATCTCGTCGACTCGGGGGAGCACGGTGAGCTCGGCCACGGGGGCGCCGACGGTGCGGAGCCGGGCCAGGCCGAAGGGGTCCTCCACCGACACGTCGAGGGGCCCGACGGCCAGCACGCCGCGCCGCTCGGTGGGCAGGCGGTAGGCGGAGCGGACCCGTCCCTCGGGCTCGATGGGGGCGAACAGCACGGTCGCGCCCCGGGTGCCGGTGACGGGGTCGTGGAGGCGCAGCACCGGTGTGGGGAAGCGCCCGCCGTTGCCGACCCGCAACTCGACGCGCGCCGGGGTGCCGGCATGCACCCGGCGCGGCGAGACCTCGCGCCCGACGCGCAGGCGCAGGGTCCGCCGCCGCACCGACACCGCTGCGCTGCCCACCAGGGCCGCCAGGGCAGCCGCCACCACGTAGAGCTCGGCGAGGGCGAACAGTCGACCGGCGGCGGCCGCCACCCCGGCGCCGATGAGCACGGCCCAGCCCTGGCGGGTCAGCACGACGTCCCGTCACTGCGGTCGCGCACCGACGCAGCCGCGCAGCAGTGCATCACCTCAGCGCGTCGACTTCCCGGTCGGCACCGGCACGCCCCGGAGCACCTCGAGGAGCGCGTCGCCGGCAGTGACCCCGGCCAGCTGGGCCTCGGGGGCGGCGACCAGGCGATGGGCCAGCACCGGCACCGCCAGAGCCTTGAGGTCGTCGGGGACGACGTAGGTGCGCCCGGCGAAGGCGGCCCGGGCCCGCGCCGCCCGGAGGAGGGCGAGGGTCGCCCGGGGCGAGACGCCGAGGGCCAATCGGGGGTGGCGACGGGTGGCGTCGGCGAGGTCGATGAGGTAGCCCTTCAGGCTGGCGGCCACGTGGACGCGCCGGACCGCACGCTGGGCCGCCACCACGGCCGCGGCGGCGGTGACGGCGCCGATCCGCTCGAGGGCGTCCTCGTCGCCGTGGGCGTCGAGCATGGCCAGCTCTGCGTCGCGGTTGGGGTAGCCCATGGAGATGCGCATGAGGAAGCGGTCGAGCTGGCTCTCGGGCAGCGGGTAGGTGCCCTCGTGCTCCACCGGGTTCTGGGTGGCCAGCACCAGGAACGGTGCGCCGAGGGGATAGGTGGTCCCGTCGACGGTGACCTGGCGCTCGCCCATGCACTCGAGCAGCGCCGACTGGGTCTTGGGCGACGCCCGGTTGATCTCATCGGCGAGCAGGACGTCGCAGAACACCGGACCGTCCCGGAACTCGAACTCGCCGGTCCCCCGGTTCCAGACGCTGACGCCGACGACGTCGGACGGCAGCAGGTCGGGGGTGAACTGGATGCGGCCGTAGCTGCCCTCGATCGAGCGGGCGATGGACTTGGCCAGGGTGGTCTTGCCGACACCCGGCACGTCCTCGATGAGCAGGTGCCCCTCGGCCAGGAGGCAGATGAGGGCGAGGGCGACGACGTCGTCCTTGCCCTGGATGACCCGGCCGACGTTGCGGGCGACCGCCCCCACCAGCTGCGCCGTCTCGTCGGCCCTGACATCGATCTGCTCGGTCGCCACGGCGGCGCAGCCTAGGAGCCCGGTGGTCGCCGTCTGCCCTCGCGACCCGACCGTGACCCTCTCGGGGAGTGGTGTGTCCCGGTCTGTCGCCACTTGGCAGGATCGGCCCGTGGAGCGCACCCGGGGGACCGTGCTGGCCGTCGACGTCGGCGGCACCAAGTTGGCCGCCGGCCAGGTGACGGCGGCCGGCGAGCTGGTCGCCCGCGCCGTGGCGCCGACCCCGACCGCCGGCGGGGGGGAGGCGTTCCTGGCCGCCCTCGTCGCCGTGATCGACGAGGTGCGCGGCGGCGACGAGATCGGGTGCGGGGTGGGGTGCGGCGGCCCCATGCTCCCGGGGGGCGAGGAGGTGTCGCCGCTCACCAACCCTCAGGTGCGCGACTTCCCGTTGCGGAGCCGCCTCCGCCAGGCGCTCGGGACCGACGTGTGGGTCGACAACGACGCCAAGGCGCTGGCCCTGGGGGAGGGGTGGGCCGGTGCTGCCACCGGCGAGCGCAACTTCATCGCCATGGTCGTGTCGACGGGTGTCGGCGGCGGGATCGTGCTCGACGGCCGCCTCCTCGACGGGGCGCTGGGCAACGCCGGCCACATCGGCCACGTGATCGTCGAGCCCGACGGACGGCTCTGCCCCTGCGGCGCCCGGGGCTGTCTCGAGGGCCAGGCGTCGGGCCCGTCGATCGCCGCCGCCACCGGTCGCCCGGCCGCCGAGGCGCCGGTCGAGGTGCGGCGCCGGACCGGCACACTCGTCGGGCGGGCGGTGGCGTCGGTCGTCAACCTGCTCGACCTGCGCCTGGCGGTGGTCGCCGGCTCGGTTGACCTCGGCTACGGCGACGACTTCGCCGCCGCCGCCCAGCAGGAGCTCGACGAGCGCTCCCGGCTGGGCTTCTCCTGCGGCGCGGTGATCCGACCGGCCGGCCTCGGCGCCGCCGGCCCCCTCGTCGGCGCCGGCGCGGTGGCCTGGCAGCACCTCGGCGTGGCGGTCCTCGGCTGAGGCCGCGCTACTCGGCGGCCGGCGGCGGGCGGAGGAACTCCACGAAGAACCGCACCGGGCCGCAGGGCTCGACCTCGTGCTCGACGCCGGGCGGGATCGGCTGCGCAGCACGGGCGTCCACGACGACGTCGAGCGGGGGCTCGGTCCGGGCCCGGAACCGGAGCTCGCCGGCGTCGACCCGGAGCCGCCCCCACGTGCCCACCGCCACCCGGTGCGCCCGCCGCAGCCCGGCGGGCATCGTCGCCTCGTCCCAGGTATCGGTGGTGCGCACGACCTCGAGACCGTCCGGCAGCTCGGCCCGGTCGCACAGCGGGCAGTTCAGTGTGGCCCCCACACGCGCCGCCCGGGCGACGTCGTCCATCACCCACGGCGCCGACCGAAACGGCGGGGCGTGGCGAACGTGCTGGCAGTGGAAGCAGTCGAGCTGCGCCACCCACGCGCCGGCGGGATCCATCACGAAGCCGACGATCCTCCGATCCACGTCCGCAGCGTAGG
>JBBJOU010000272.1:0-3808 GCA_037724305.1 Acidimicrobiales bacterium | reverse complement strand
CGCCCCCGACATAGGGGACCGCGACCAGCGCCACCGCCATGGCGCCGCGCGACGCCGACCAGAGCGCCGCCACCACGACGATGTCGGGATCGACGGATGCGAAGGTCGACCACCGCAGTATCAGCACCGTGGCCACGGCGCTGATACCGAAGGCGCCGACGTCGGGCGCCGCCATGACCGCCTGGCGGCGCTCGGGTGTGGGCTGGTGCGACAGCAGCCCATCGGCGGAGTCGGCCAGGCCGTCGAGGTGGAGGGCGCCGGTGACGGCCACGTCGACGAGCACGACCACGCCGGCGGCCACCAGCGCCGGGAGCACCTCGCCGGCCGCCCACCACGACCCGCCGACCACCAGGCCGACGACGGCACCCGCCACCGCGAACCAGCGCAGCGTGCGGTTGCCCGGTGGACCGGCGCCCACCGGCAGCGGGGTGAGGAAGGCGAGCGCCGCCCTCACAGGGTCAGGACCCGGCCCGCCACCACGAGGAGCACCGCGCCGGCGACCTCGGCCACGGCGCGGTTGAGGTCGCCGAGGGCGTCGCGGAAGGCGAGCCCGTCGGCGGTCTCGGGGTGCACGCCGAGCCCGACCTCGTCGGACACCACGACCGTCGTCGCCAGTCGCGCCGCCAGCGCCGCGCACAGGGCGGCGCCGTCGACCGCGAAGGCGGGCGCACCGGCGACCCATGTGCCCAGCGAGTCGACGAGGACGGGGCCGGCGGTCGACGCCAGCACGGTGGGGAGGTCGCCCCGCACCTCCACGGTACGCCACGCCGCCGGCCGCCGCGATCGGTGGGCGGCCACCCGGTCGGCCCACGCCGCGTCCACTGCCGGGTCAGGAGACCATCCGGTGGCGAGGTAGGTCACGGTGCCTTCGGCATCGCCGAGCAGCGCCTCGGCCACCGCGCTCTTGCCCGACCGCGCCCCACCGAGCACGAGCACCGACTCGTTCGCCGTGGCCTCGGCATCGGTGCGCGATGCCCGGGCGACGAAGAACGGGGGCACGGGCACTCGCGCATGGTGGCACGCCGGCCCGGCATGATGACCGGGTGGACCGCGCCGCCCTCGCCCAGCTCATCGACCACACCCTCCTGCAGTCGGAGGCGACCGCCGAGGACGTGCAGGCACTGTGCGACGAGGCGGTGCACCTGGCGGTGAAGGCGGTGTGCGTCTCGCCGTCGCGCCTGCCCCTTCCCCCGGGCGTGCCCGGTCCCGACATCGAGGTGGCCGCCGTCGTCGGGTTCCCGTCCGGTGCCCACCGCCCCATCACCAAGGCGTCCGAAGCGGCGCAGGCGGTCGAGGACGGCGCCACCGAGATCGACCTGGTGATCGACCTCGCCCTGGCCGCCACCGGCGACTGGGCGGGCGTGGAGGACGAGATCCGGACGGTGCGCGACACGGTGCTGGCCCCGATCGTGCTCAAGGTCATCATCGAGTCGGCCCTCCTCGATCCCGGCAACATCGTGGCCGCCTGCCTGGCCGCCGAGGCCGCCGGCGCCGACTTCGTCAAGACCTCCACCGGCTTCCACCGTGCGGGAGGCGCCACCGTCGAAGCGGTCGCGGTCATGGCCCAGACCGTCGACGGTCGCCTCGGTGTCAAGGCCAGCGGTGGCATCCGCACCGCCGCGGCGGCCCTCGCCATGGTCGATGCCGGCGCCACCCGCCTCGGGTGCTCGGCCACCGCCGCCATCCTCGACGGTGTCGCGCCGTAACGGGACGATCGGGCGGCGGTACCCTTGACCATGGACGAAGCGATCACCCTCGAGCAGCTGCAGCGGGCGCCCAAGGTCCTGCTGCACGACCACCTCGACGGCGGCGTGCGCCCCACCACCGTCGTCGATCTCGCCCGTGAGTCCGGCTACGACGACCTCCCCACCACCGATCCGGACGTGCTGGCCGCCACCTTCGCCGAGGGTGCCGTCGGCGGCGACCTGGTGCAGTACCTGTCGGGCTTCGCCCACACCTGCGGTGTCATGCAGACCCGCGATGCTCTCTCCCGCATCGCCGCCGAGTGCGCCGAGGACCTCGCCGCCGACGGCATCGTCTACGCCGAGGTCCGCTTCGCCCCCGAGCTCCACCTCGAGGGCGGCCTGACCCTCGACGAGGTGGTCGAGGCCGTGCTCGACGGGTTCCGTCAGGGCAGCGCCGGACGCACCATCACCGTGGGCCTGCTGCTGTCGGCCATGCGCACCGCCGCCAACTCCGCCGACATCGCCGAGCTCGTCCTGCGCCACCGCGACGCCGGCGTCGTCGGCTTCGACATCGCCGGCAGCGAGAGCGGCCACCCCCCGACCCGCCACCTCGACGCCTTCCGCCGCATCGCCGAGGCCAACCACCACATCACCATCCACGCCGGCGAAGCCTTCGGCCTGCCCTCGATCTGGGAGGCCTTGCAACTGTGCGGCGCCGAGCGCCTCGGCCACGGCGTGCGCATCGTCGACGACATCGACACCACCGCCACCGGCAAGGTCGTACTCGGCCGCCTGGCCAGCTTCGTGCGTGACCGCCGGGTGCCGCTGGAGATGTGCCCGACGTCGAACGTCAACACGGGGGCGGCGGCCACCCTCGCCGAGCACCCCATCCACCTGCTCAAGCGCCTCCGCTTCCGGGTCACCGTCAACACCGACAACCGGCTGATGTCCGGCGTCACCCTCAGCTCGGAGTTCCACGGCCTGTGCCAGACGTTCGGCTGGACCTGGGACGACGTCGAGTGGGCCACCATCAACGCCATGAAGTCGGCCTTCTGGCCCTTCGACGGCCGCCTGCGCATCATCAGCGAGCAGATCAAGCCCGGCTACGCCGCCCTCAAGGCCGCCGCCCTCGGCACCTCCCTGTCGACCTTGTCGGCGGGCTGACCGAACGGTCGCGAACCGGAGAGGGATGGGCGCCCGTCAGGCGATGACGATCTCGCCGTAGGTGCTGCAGAGGCCAGAGGCGGCGATGGCGAGGAAGGCGGCGATGATCACGTAGACGACGACGCGGCGCCAGCCCCGGTCGGGGGGGACGGCGGCGGGGGCGGGCATGTACCAGCCGGGGAGCCCGCCGGGGGCCATGGGTTGATCGAGCGACCACAGCGACACCGCGTCAGGGTCGGCATCGGTGTCGGGGTCGGCGGCCAAGGCGAGCGCGGCGAGCTCGTCGTCGGTGATGGGTTCCGGCGCGGCGAGGTCGTCGGCGTCCGGGTCGGTGGTGGTGCAACGGTCGGGCACGAGTCAGTCCTCCTCGCCGCCGAGGCTACGGGGCCCCGACCCGGCATCGCTGTCGGGCCGCCGCGGTTCATCGTCTCGTTCGATCTGGCGCACCGTGGCACGGTTGGGCCGTGACGCCCCGCACCCGTTTCGACCCGGCCGAGGTCGGGCCGGCGATGTACCCGCTGCTCAACGCCCTCGTCGCCCCCCGGCCCATCGCCTGGGTGTCGACCCGGTCGGCGGCCGGCGTCGACAACCTCGCCCCGCACTCGTACTACACGGTCGTCTCCACCGCCCCGCCCATCGTGGCGTTCACCTCGATCGGTACCAAGGACACGTTGCGCAACGCCCGCACCACCGGCCAGCTCGTCGTCAACCATGTGGCCCGGGCGAACGCAGAGGCCTGCAACGTGTGCGGCACTGACTACCCCGCGGACGTGAGTGAGTTCGACGCCGCCGGGCTGACCCGCGAGCCCTCCGAGCGGGTGCTGCCGCCTCGCGTGGCCGAGTCGGCGGCGTGCCTCGAGTGCGAGGTCCACGACGTCGTCCCCGTCGGCAACGGTCACCTGATCATGGCCGAGGTCCTGCTCGCCGTCGTGCGCGCCGACCTGGTCCCCACCGCAGGC